>NZ_RAWR01000259.1:0-13536 GCF_003986945.1 Corallococcus sp. AB018
CGCAACGTGCTTGACGCTCTCACTGCGTCCCTTGAAGCCCATCTCCACGGCGCTCCCGCACCATCGCTGCTGCCCGGAACCTGAATCCAGCTCACGCTCGCGGTCGCCCAGCCCCCTGAACGCTTACCACGCGGATACCAGTGGAACACCATGACGGGCATCGCATCGCCCGGAAGGCCCTGCGCACTGCCCCACGTCCGCTGTGGCCCACTCCCGGGTGCCACGAACACCGGCGGCGCGAGTGCGCTCCGCGTGCGCACCACGCGACCCGGCTCCAGGTCCTCGCACCGGAACAGCGCGCAGGTCCCATCCACGCACCAGGGCGCGAGGCACTGGTCCTCGTCCCCATCCGCGCATTCACTTCCAGTCTCCGCCTCCGCCCACAAGGCCTCCGGCGAGAACGCCGGAGCAGATGACGTCGACGCACAGCTCCAGAGCAGCCCCACCAGCAGCCAACGCAGTCCGCGCATGCATCTCCCGGGAATGACGCTCCGTGGAGCATGCCAGGATCGCCACCCCCACCCGGAGTGGAACCCCATCCCCCGGCACTGCTAGACCATGGCCCACAGTCACACCTCACCCGGAGCCCCACGCATGCCTTCGCCCCTGTCCATCCGCCGTGTCGTCCTCTACAAGCACGGCGTCGGCTACTTCGAGCGCCGGGGGAAGGTGACCGGCAGCGAGACCGCGCACCTGGACTTCAAGGCGCGCGACATGAACGACGTGCTCAAGTCCATGACCGTGCTGGACCTGAACGGTGGCTCCGTGTCCGCCGTGAGCTACGACTCCACCAAGCCCCTGGAGCAGCTCCTCTCCGAAGCCACCATCCGCATCCCCGAACACGGCAGCCTCACCGCGCTGCTCGGCCAGGTGAAGGGCGCCCGCGTCCGTGCCCGCGTCGGCGGCGCGCAGGTGGAAGGCGCCATCGTCGGTCTGGAGTCGCTGCCCGTCGTCCAGGGGGAGGCCAGCGTCGTGCGCCCCTTCCTCACGCTGCTCGTCGGCGCGTCGCTGCGCACCTTCGACGTGCTGGAGCTGGGCGAGCTGGAGTTCCTCGACGAGGCCGTGCGCAAGGACCTGGAGTTCTACCTGGCCACCGTCATGTCCTCGTACAAGAAGGACTCCAAGCGGCTGTCCATCCTCACCGCTGGAGAGGGCTCGCGCGAGCTGTTCGTCAGCTACGTGCTGGAGTCCCCCGTGTGGAAGACCAGCTACCGCATCCTCCTGGATGAAGGACAACCGCCCCTCCTCCAGGGCTGGGCCATGGTGGACAACACCGGTGACGAGGACTGGGTGGACGTGGAGCTGTCCCTCATCGCCGGCCTGCCCGTGTCCTTCGTCCACGACCTCTACAACCCCCGCTACCTGCGCCGCCCCGTCGTGGAGGTGCGCTCGGAGACCGGCGTCGCGCCCATCATCCCCGAGGAGGCCTACGAGAGCGCCCCCGCCGAGCCCATGATGGAGTCCGCGGACGACGGCTCCTTCGGCTCCGCGGACATGGCGTCCACCATCATGCCCGCCATGGCCGCGCCTCCGCCGGCCCCCCGCATGATGCGCGCCAAGGGCGGCCCGATGATTGGCGGCAGCGGACGCGGCGGCATGCGCGAGGCGCTGGAGCAGAGCACCGCGGTGACGACGCTGACCAAGGAGGTGGGCGACCTCTTCGAGTACGGCGTGGACCGCCCCGTCACCGTGCACCGCAACCAGAGCGCGCTCGTCCCCATCGTGCACCGCCCCTTCGAGGGCCGCCGCGTGCTGCTCTACAACCGCTCCACGCGTGAGAAGAACCCGATGTCCTGCATCGAGTTCAAGAACACCACCGGCCTCACGCTGGAGGGCGGCCCCGTCACCATCACCGAGGACGAGACCTACGTGGGCGAGGCGATGCTCGACACGCTCAAGCCCGACGACGTGCGCTTCGTCCCCTACGCCGTGGAGCTGTCCTGCGCCATGTCCGTGGAGGAGGACCAGGAGGATGGCCCGGTGTTCCGCGCGCGGCTCAACCGGGGCACCCTGGTGGTGGAGTTCTTCCACCAGCGCCGCACCAAGGTCCTCGCGCGCAACAAGGCGAAGCGCCCCCAGGTGCTCTTCGTGGAGCACCCGCGCACCGGCTGGGAGTTGAAGGACACGGTCGCCCCCGCGGAGACCACGGATGGCTTCTGGCGCTTCAAGCGTGAGCTGGCCCCGGGCACCTCCGACACGCTCGTCATCACCGAGCGCACCAAGGGCCACCGCCAGTACTACCTCGGCAACCTGGGCCTGGAGGAGGTCACGTTCTTCCTCGACTCGCGCTACATCGATCCGCGCGTCGCCCAGGCCCTGCGCGACGTGGTGGCCATGCGCGAGAAGCAGTCGAACGTCGCCCGCGACATCCAGCGCCTCAACGAGGAGCGCACCCAGCTCTTCAAGGACCAGGAGCGGATCCGCTCCAACATCGACTCGCTCAAGAGCGGCGCGTCCCAGCGCGAGCTGGTGGAGCGCTTCGTCACCAAGCTCAACGCGCAGGAGGACCGGCTGGAGAGCATCGGCCGGGAGCTGGAGCGACTCGAGCTGGAGCGCACCCGCCTGCAGGCGGAGACGAACCAGCGCATCGAGTCGCTCTCCTACGAGGCGGACCTGTAGCTACTTCGCGTCCGCGCGGAACACCTCGCGGCCCTCGACCACCGTCAGCCGGACCTGCCCGGTGAGCAGGTCCGCCGGGGGCGCGTCCACGGGGTCCACCGACAGCGCCACGAAGTCCGCGTCCATGCCCGGCATCAGCCGGCCACGCTGTGCTTCCGCGAAGGACGCGTAGGCCGCGCCCACCGTGAAGCCCTCCAGCGCCTCTTCACCGCTCAGGCGCTGGTCCGGGTGCCACCCGCCCGGGGGCTGGCCGCTCGGGTCCTGCCGCGTGCGCGCCGCGTACAGCCCCGCGAGCACGTCCGGCCGCTCCACCGGGAAGTCGCTGCCCAGCGCCAGCACGGCGCCCGCGGCCTTCAGCTTCTGCCACGCGTAGGCGTTCTGGATGCGCTCCGCGCCCACGCGCTTCTCCGCCCACGGCATGTCGCTGGTGGCGTGCGTGGGCTGCACGCTCGCCACGAAGCCGTTCGCGCCCAGCCGGGTGATGTCCTCGGCCGTCATGATCTGCGCGTGCTCCACGCGCGGACGCGCGGCCTTGGTCCCCGTGGCCGCCAGTTCGCGCGACAGCGTGTCCAGGAGCAGCGTATTGGCGCGGTCGCCAATCGCATGCGTCGCCACCTGGAAGCCGCGGCCCACGAAGGCGTGCACGCGGAAGGCGTACTCCTCCGGGGACAGCAGCAGCAGGCCGCGGTGGCCGGGCTCGTCGCTGTAGGCCGCGCCCAGTGCCGCGCCCCGGCTGCCCAGCGCGCCGTCCAGGGTGAGCTTCACCGCACGCATCGTCAGGAGCTTGCCCTGGAAGGGGCCGTCCTTCAGGTACTGCACGCGGTCATCCGTCTGGCCATCCGCCATGGCGTAGACGCGCAGGGGCAGGGTGCCCGCCTTGTCCCAGGCCTGGAACAGGCGGAACGTGCGCAGGTCCATGCCCGCGTCGTGCACGCCGGTGAGGCCCACGCGCGCGCAGTGCTCCAGCGCGGACCGCATGCGCGCTTCGTGCTGCTCCTTCGTGGGCAGGGGCAGCGCCTTCAGCGCCAGGTCCATGGCGTTGTCGATGAGCACGCCGCTGGGGTCGCCCTCCGGCAACCGCTGGATGGTGCCGCCCTCGGGGTCCTTCGTGTCACGGGTGATGTTCGCGCGCTTGAGCGCCGCGCCGTTGAGCCACAGCGCGTGCCCGTCGATGCGCCACAGCACCACGGGCGTGTCCTTCAGGTGCTCGCCCATGTCCGCGAGGGTGGGGAAGCGCGGCGTGTCCCAGTCGTTCTGGTCCCAGCCCTGACCCACCAGCCAGTCACCCTGGTACGCGGTGGCCGGAGCCTTCTCCAGCCGCTGGCGCACCTCCGCCAGCGACGCGGTGCCCTCCAGCCGCACGCCCGCGAGCGCCTGGCCCAGCCCCGCCAGGTGCCCGTGCGAATCCGTGAGGCCCGGGACCACCGTCGCGTCACCCAGCTCCACCACGCGCGCGGTGGCGCCCGCCGCGGCGAGCACCTCCTCGCGCGTGCCCACGGCCAGCACCTTGCCGTCCCGCACGGCGAGCGCCTGGGCCTCCGGCTTCGCGGCATCCAGCGTGCGGATGCGTTTGGCCACGTACACCGTGGGCGCGTCCGCGACCGCCTGCTCCGCGGGCGTTCCCTCCGGCACGCGCCGCGAGCAACCCGCGCCCGCACACAGGACCAGCGCCCCCAGCATCCAACCGAGACGTCCTCGCATCATCCGCGCACCCGCCATGACCGTTCGTTCGCCCGGGCAGGAAGGTCCCGGGACATCGCGCGCGGCACTCTGACGCACGCCCCGCGCGACGGCCAGTCCCGCGAGTCACTGGTCGCTAGCGTCCCACTCGCAGCGTGTATGTGTAATCAATGGGCGCGCCGAAGGGCGCCAGGGCCCGCACGCGCACCACGTGCTCCCCCGGGGCGAGCTGGAGCATCAGCCACCACCCGTCCGTCACGCCGCGCTGCTCGCCTCCCACGAGGCATGGGTCCGGAATCTTCCCCACGAGGCTGGGGTCCGCGTCGAAGGTGAACAGGCCGCTGGTGTGGCGGTGGCGGCGGGTGTCCACGCGCCGGCCATCCACGGTGACCACCAGGTCCTGTGTGCCGTTGTTGAAGTCGAGGGCGCCCTGGCGGAGGAAGTCCTCCAGCGTCTGGCCCGGCGCCGGTTCGAAGGACGGGTCGGGGCACGGATAGTCATTGATGATGACCCACAGCGGCACCAGCACGGGCCGGTTCCTGGGGACGCGGCAGGTGCGCTGGTACGTGGTGTCCAGGTCGTACGTGGGGACGAAGTAGACCGGGCCGTCCTGGTCCTCGTCGCAGTCCTGCTCCAGCCGCAACATGGGGCTGCGGTCCGCCGGCACGCGGAAGTGCCAGCGGTACCACTCCTTCGCCCACGCGGTGATGGGCCGGCCGTACACATGGGCTCCTGGCGGCAGCACCACCGCGCCCCAGCTCCGTGCTTCCAGTGCTTCATCGGAGGAGGCGGCGGGCTCCGGCGCCACCTCGTCTGGCATTGTGTCTGGCGCGCAACCCATGAGCATCGACACCGCGATGATGTGTTTCAACATGTGCGGACCCCTCCTTGTGAAGAGGGCTCCAAACTACGGACGCACGGGCGAGCGGGATTGTACGTGCTTGCGCGGTCCACGCCCCGCGTGCGCCGCGGCCCGGTACTCGCCGGGCGTCACCCCCAGCGTGCGGCCGAAGTGCTTGATGAGGTGACTCTGGTCCGTGAACCCGGCTGCGAGCGCCACCTCCGCCATGGGCAGCGGCCCCGCCAGCAGCTCCTGCGCGAGCCGCAGCCGCAGGGCTCGCTGGAACACCTGCGGCGTCTGGCCGAACTGACGGTGGAACGCGCGCACCAGGTGCCACGGGCTGAGCCCCGCGACGCGCGCGAGCATCTCCAGGGAGAGGTTGCGCGTGGGGTGTGACTCCAAGAGCTCCCGCGCCCGCTTCACGCCCCGCGCGCACGGGATCGCCCGCTGTCGGTGGGGCAGGCCCGCGTGCCGCCGCAGCAGCGCCACCAGCAACCCCAAGAGCCGCTCCTCGCGCTCCAACCGGGAGACGCCGCCGCCCTTCAGCGCGTCGAAGGTGACGGTGAAGCGCTCCAGCAGGGCCGCGTCCTGGAGTACGGGAGACACGAAGCCGGGCAGGGTGCCCGGGGGCGCACCGGTCTCCTCCGCCGCGCGGATGAGCAGTGAGGGCGGGATGTAGAGGATCCGATACGCCCACCCGACGCTCGAGTCCGCCTCGCGGCCCTCGTGCATCTCTCCAGGCGGCACGACCAGGAAGCTGCCCACCGAGGCCACCACCCGCTGCCCCTGCAGGTACAGCGACTCCGCCCCCGCGTCATAGGCGCACAGCGAGAAGGCATCGTGCGAGTGCTTGGGAAAGGTCCATCGGGTGTAGGCCGCCCGGTGAAGCTCCAGCCCCGGCACCTCCGGGGCTACCCAGAAGCCGTCCTGCTGCTTCGTGCGTCGCATGGCTCCCCCCCGCTGGCGTGCGCCCTTCCTGGGGAGGAAACGCACGGCGGGTGAAGGCATATCGGACGGACCGGGACACGCGGCCCCGGAGGGCGTATGGAAAGGCGGGTGAGCACCGTTACCCCTCGCGGCATCTGTTTCGACCTGGACGGCACGCTGGTGGATTCGCTGCCGGACATCATCGACAGCTTCCTCCACGGCTTCACGCACCACGGCCTGCCCGCGCCCTCCGTCGCGGAGGTGCGCGCGCTCATCGGCCAGCCGCTGGAGGCCATGTACACGCGCTTCGCTCCGGAGCACGCCACCACGCTCTGCGTGGCCTACCGCGAGCACTACCCGCTGAACTTCCACCGGCGCTCCCGGCCCTTCCCCGGCGTGGAGCGCGTCCTGCGCACGCTGCGCGAACGGGGCTACCTGCTCGCCGTCGCCACCACCAAGCGCGGCGACATGGCGCGGCGCTTCGTGGACGCGATGGGGCTGGGCGGCCTGCTGCACCACGTGCAGGGCACGGACGGCTTCCCGCACAAGCCCGCGCCGGACGTCATCCACCACGCCCTGAAGGCGCTGGGCACCGGCGGCCTGTGGATGGTGGGAGACACCACGCTGGACCTGCACGCGGGTCAGGCCGCGGGCCTCAAGACGTACGCCGTCACCTGGGGCACGCACGCCCACGAGGAGCTGGCCACCGCCACGCCCGACGAGCTCCAGCCGGACCTGGAGCGGCTGCTGCACCACCTGCCGCCGCTCGTCTGACAGCGTGGCTGGAGTCAGGCGACCCCAGGACCCCAGCATCGCGCTTGATTGAAAGGTCGTGACCATGAGGCGTCTCCGCGCTTGCGCCGCACTTCTGCTCTTTCTCTCGGCCTGTGCCACGTCGGCGCCGAGCCGGAATGAGCTGACGGTGCGTAACCCGAGGCTCGCCAACCTCCAGCGAGCAGCGGAGCTGCCATGGACTGACGGTGGACGGTGCGTCGTCCGTGAGGCTGAACAGCCTTGGCCCGTGTTGGTGGAGAAGTGCTATCGGACCCTCGACCGTGACCGGATCGAGTTCCACGACACCACGGGAAGATGCGCGGTCGCCTCCGCTGACGCCGCTGCCGTTGGAATCGGGTTCTGCGTGCTGGCGGCTCCTGAGATTGCCGTGGGCGCCGTCATCGTGCTGGGTGTGGTGGTGGTCGGCGTCGCCATCAAGGAAGCGATGGATGCCTATGAGCTCCGCCACGCCTACCCCGAAGAGGCAGGGACCTCACGAGGAACGAAGGTGGCATCCCGGGAAACCGAAGCGCAACGCAAGCCCAAGCTGAAGCCCGAGCCAGCGGGGCAGGACTGGCAGCCCCCAGTGCCGCCTGTGCCCGTGGACCGGACGGGACGCGCCAGTTGCGAACCTGTTCCGGTGCCCCACGCGGGCGAGGACGACCCACATAATGAATGTGCCGACAAGTTCCCACCCAACCGTTACCCCGGGATGGACGTGCTCGTTGGCGGAGTGCGCTTCGATGCGCTGCAAGTGGGCGTGCGCAAGCTGTGGGAGATCAAGACCCATCGATTCGACACGTACCCTGGCTTCATCCAGCGGCGGGAGATTGAGAGGGAGTTGGAGCAAATACAAAAGGAGCGAACTGCTGCTGCGGCATGTGGATATGACTTCGCCATTGGCGTGAGCACCCAGGAGCACAAAGACGCGCTTATCGAAGTGGACTTCTCACTGGATGTCGTCGTCACGGGGTGCAAACGATGACCAGGCGTAAAGCCCTCTCCCTCATTGTTTATGCGCCTCCGCTTGTAGGCCAGGACGGCCGCACGCTCGCCATCGTCCGTGGGATGGAGAAGGCGCTTCCCGGCCTGCGCCTGGAGTGGGAAGTAGGCAAAGGAGTGCGCCCCATCGCATTGCCGCAGCGCGACGCGTGGCTCGCGGAAAGGACGCAGGACGGGAGATTCCCTCTTCTGTGCAACGGGGATGAGCGTTACCCCGTGACGGTTAACGGGAGGGGAAGACCTGGACTCCTCAGCCCAGGCAGTCAGTCCCTGTCTGAAGTGCATGCAGAACTGCCACTGGACGAGCCCGTGCTCGCGGCAGCGGCGGCTTTGCTCGAGGGCGTGGCTGAGGGTGCGTGCTCGTTCTGGGGACATGCGTCGCCGTATGGTTACGGTTCGGAAGTCGCGCCGCAGTTTCGCCGATCGTCTCAGGGACCAGAGTGTTCACCCCGTGGGCTGCCCATGATCAACCTGCCAGAAAAGCTCCCCGCGCCTGAGATTCCCTGGTTCCTCGGGTGGCTGAACTACTGGTCTGCCGCTGCCGCGCGGGCCATCGGGTTCCCGGATCCGACCCGTGACGCCGAGCTGCTTTCACGGGCTCGGCGCACGGCATCGGGCGGCTGGGTCGTGCAGCTCACCGATGCTCCGCTCGACCTGGACAAGCCCGCCCACCTGGACACGCTCAAGCGGACCTACGAGCGCTTTCCGGAGATCGGCGGACGCGCAGCGCCTTGACCCGAACGCACTGGCCACCGGGTCTTCCGGCTTCAGCGCCGGAGCGTGAGCGGCGGGTTGGCAGGTCTCGTTCGGTGGTGCCGGACGCTGCACGTCGATTCGCGCGTCCACTTCGGCCGGGTCGGTGACGAGCACGAAGGCGGCCCGGGCGGGCGCTCGCGCAGCGGGGCTCTTCTTTCCCGCCGTCGAGCTTGAGCCAGACAGCACTCAGTGCTGCGAGCGCGGGTGCAGCGCCTGCACCTGGCGCACCTGCTGGCGGCTGTTGAGCGGAAGCGCCGGCAGCGTGAGCTGATCCAACTCACGCGGGCCGATGAGCTGCACCACGTCCTTGCGGAAGAACAGGTCCAGCGTCCAACCCATGGCCACGCGCACCTTCGTCTCCAGCTTCGGCAGCTTGAACAGGTAGACGGTGCGCCAGAGCACCCACGCGAAGGTGCCGGAGAACTTCAGCCCCAGGATGCGCGCCACGCCCGAGCGCTGGCCAATCGTGGCCAGCTGCCCCAGCATCCTGTATCGGAACGGCTTCCCCGGCTTCCCCTTCAGCGCCGCGCACACGTTGCGCGCCACCGTCACGCCCTGGCGAAGCGCGTGCTGCGCGGTGGGCGGGCAGGGCTTCCCTCCGTTGGTGACGTCCGGCACCGACGCGCAGTCACCCAGCGCCCACACGCCCGGGAAGCCCGGCACCTCCATGCGCTCGTTCACCTTGAGCCGCCCGCGCTCCTTCTCGCACGGCAGCGTCGAGAGCAGGGACGGCGGCGTGACGCCCGCGGTCCACACCACCGTCTTGGTGGGCACCACCGTGCCGTCCGGGAGCTCCACGCCCGCCGCCGTCACGTCCCTCACGCGGACTCCGGTGCGCACCTCGATGCCGTGCTCGATGAGCTTCTTGCGCGCGTACGCGCCCAGGTCCTCGCCCAGCTCCGGCAGCACCTCCTTGCCGCCGTGCACCAGCATCACGCGCACGTTGGCGTGCTGGATGTTGGGATAGAAGGGCAGGGCGCCGTGGATGAAGTCGTTGATGGCGCCGGCTGTCTCCACGCCCGCGAAGCCGCCGCCCACCACCACGAAGGTGACGATGGCGTTGCGCGTGCCCGTCGCGACGCAGTCCGCGTCCGCCTCCTCCAACCGGTCCACCAGGCAGTTGCGCAGGAGCATCGCGTCGCCCAGCGTCTTCATGGTCAGCGTGTAGTCGCGCGGGCCCGGCTTGCCGAAGAAGTTCGTCTCCGAGCCCATGGCCAGCACCACGGAGTCGTACTCCAGCGTATGGCTGTGGCCGTCCAGCCCGCCGTGCGCCACCGTGACCCGCTTCGTCTCCAGGTCCAGCCCGCTGACGTCGCCCTCCACGAACGTCAGGCGCGGCAGCAGCTTGCGCAGCGAGATGACGATGGCGGTCGCGGTCAGGTCGCTCGCCGCCACCTCATGGAGCATGGGCGTGAAGAGGAAGTAGTTGTCGCGGCTGACGAGCGTCACCTCCACGTCGTCCCGCTTCCCCAGCTGCCGCTCCAGGTGCAGCGCCGCGTACATCCCCGCGAAGCCGCCCCCCAGGATGAGCACCCGCTTGCGCGGCGGCGGCGCGTCCACGCAGAGCCCTTCCTTCTTTTCGTCCGCCCCCATGCCCGCCTCCTCACGGCGCGAAGAACACCCACCCCCAATGTCGGGGCGCTCGTTCGCATCCGCATCCCGGGCCGACGGCGGCCTGTCCGTCCGCTTGCCCTAGGGGTGGTTCGGGTGCATCCGGTGCCGCCACGTCGTGCGCTGTGAGGTGTAGCGGGGGTTCTCGAAGAGTTTGATCAGCACCATGCCCGCCACGAACCCGCCGATGTGCGCCCAGACGGCGACGCCACCGGATACCTCCGGCCTCAGCGTCATCAACTGCGGCAGGCCTGTGATGACCTGGAGCACGAACCACCACACCAGCACGGCCCACGCGGGGATGGGGAAGACGCGGATGAGGATGAAGATGATGAACAGCATGTTCACGCGCACGCGCGGATAGAGCACCAGGTACGCGCCCAGCACTCCCGCGATGGCGCCGGACGCGCCCACCGTGGGCACCGGCGACGTGGGGTCCACCGCCACGTGCGCGGCCGCCGCCACCAGCCCGCACACCAGGTAGAAGACGAGGAAGCGCAAGCGCCCCATGCTGTCCTCGATGTTGTTTCCGAAGACCCAGAAGAACAGCACGTTGCCCAGCAGGTGCCCCCAGCCGCCGTGCAGGAACATGGACGTGAGCGGCGTGAGGCGGTTGATGGCCTCGTTGTCCACCACGCACGCGAGCCCGTCCCCCAGCGGCACCGCCTGCCCCATTGGCGCGCGGCCGGTGAGCTCCCCGGGCACCATGCCCAGCTCGCAGATGCTGGTGGCCAGCGCCACCACGTTGAAGCCCGCGCCCTGGAAGAACACCCAGGTGAGCCCCAGGGCCGCGAGCAGCAGGTACGTCATCACCGGGGTGCGCAGGGTCGGGTTGTCGTCGCTGATGGGAATCATGTCCGCCCGCCAGCATGGCCTCGCCACCAGCCCCCCGGACGGCTTCGTGCGCACGGATGTGCGACGCCGGACGCATCACCAGAAGGCGGCCGGGCTCTAGCCAAATGAAGGTTGCCTGCTGGAGGTAACCCTCTTCCGGACGCGCCTGGACTTGGCTTCCAGGCCCGCACCGGGCGAAATTCCGCAACCGCCTTCTCTTTCATGGAGTCCGGAGCAATGAATCCCTCGAAATCGTCCCGCGCCTCGGCGCTGCTCGTGGTGTCCGCCCTCGCCCTCGCCTTCAGCGGCTGCGCCGCGCGCCGTCAGCAGGCGTACCTGGAGGACAAGGCCATGGGGCACGTCTACCGCAAGCCCATCGCGGAGGTGTGGCCGGCGGCCCTGGCCCTGGTCAAGGAGAAGGGCTTCTCCGTGACGAACACGCAGACCGGCTTCGAGACCACGACGGAGTGGCTGATGACCAGCGCTCCCTCCTCGCTGGGCACCTCCTACGCGCGCTACCTGGTGCGCGGCTTCGAGCGAGGGCCCGGCCAGTCCGCGGTGGAGTTCCGCCGCCAGGACCGCTCCGAGTCCCGCGCCGCAGACAGCACCGACGGCCGCGCCAAGGACCAGGGTGAGGCGGTGACCGGCGCCGGCAACTCCCAGATGCGGCGCGACTCCGAACTGGAGTGGGAGCTGCTCCAGAAGGTGGACCCCGACGCCGCCTCCGCCCTCAAGGCCGAGGCGAAGAAGGTCGAGTAGCCCCACCCACCGTCACCGAGCAGGGGCTGCCGCCCGAGCGACACCGGACGTCAGTCGCGCAGCGGCAGCTCCACGGTGAGGCCGTCGAAGGCCACCTCCACCGGCCCCTTGAACGCCTCACGCGCCTGCGTGAGCAGCCGTCCGGGGTCGGTGTCATGGCGGCTGGACAGGTGGGTGAGGATGAGCCGCCTCGCTCCCGCGTCCTTGGCCACCTGGGCCGCCTCCCGCGCGGTGGAGTGCCTCGTCTCCAGCGCGCGCGCCTGCTCGTCGTCGGAGAAGGTGGACTCGTGCACCAGCAGGTCCGCGTCCTTCGCCGCCTGCACCAGCGACGGGCACGGCCGCGTGTCTCCGGAAATCACCAGCCGCCGCCCGGACCGCGACTCGCCCAGCACGTCCTCCGGCTTCACCACGCGCCCGTCCGGCAGCGTGATGGATTCACCCTTCTGCAGCTTGCCAAAGGAAGGCCCCTCCGGCACGCCCAGCTCCCGCGCCTTCTCCAGGTGGAAGCGCCCCGGACGGCCGTCCTCCGCCAGCACGTAGCCCAGCGCGTGGATGCGGTGGTCCACGCCCACGGCCTGCACGGTGTAGCCATTGCGGCGCACCGAGTCCCCGTCCTTCAGTTCGTGGATCTCCACCGGGAAGGCCAGCGACTCCAGCCCCAGGTGCACGGCCTGATGCAACAGCCGGCGCGCGGGAGGAGGCCCGTACAGGTGCATGGGCTCGGTGCGGCCCATCATCCCCAGCGTGCGCAGGAAGCCGATGATTCCCAGGTAGTGGTCGGCGTGGAAGTGCGTGAAGAACGCCGCGTCCACGGTGAAGCCCGTGCCGAAGCGCACCATCTGCCGCTGGGTGCCTTCGCCGCAGTCGAACAACAGCAGATCCGCGTCCGCCTTCACCGCCAGACCGGAGAGGCCGCGATGCAGCGTGGGCTGTGCGGCGGAGGTGCCGAGGAAGGTGAGCCTCAGTAGGGACATGCCAGCGCTTCCCACGTCGAGAGTGGCCTCCTCGCACGCGCGGAATCTGCCTGCGCGCGAGCGTTCCCGGGGGCATTTACCAGGGTGCGAGGGGGCGTGCTATGCAGCCGGCCCTTTCGGACCCTCCCCCATGCCTGATTCCCTGACGGTCGGCCCCACGGCCGACCCCCGCCGAGTGAAAGCCCAGGACGGCCGCCTGCTCACCGTTCCTGACGGCTGGGCCCTCCTCCCCCCCGGCGACGCCGGCCTCACCCGCCGCGTGAAGGCCGCCGGCCCCTCCTGGACCGTGGTGGAGAAGGTGGGCCGCAAGCTCTTCTCCCGAGGCGTGTGGGCGCCGGAGGCCCACATCGTCCACGCCCGCGCCGCCCTGGACGATGAGCGCGCCACCCCCGCCTACGCCAAGAAGCTGGCCCAGGGCCGTGAACGCCGCGCCAAGGAGCAGGCCGAGTACGAGGTCGACTTCGCCAACGCCGTCCTGCGCTTCCTCGCCTTCAGCCCCGCGTGGCTCCCCCACGCCAAGCGCCTGGCCGTGATGGTCGCCGGCCACGCCACCCCCGTGGGCAGCGGCACCGTCGCCCGCACGGAGCGCATCCCCATTGAGAGGCGCGCGGAGGCCGCCGTCATCGCCTGGATGCGCCACCAGACCACCGGCTACGACGACATGCGCATCCAGCGCGTGAAGGGCGCCCGCCGCGAGGTGCGCCGCGAGCTGGCGGAGGTGTCCCGCGCCATCCTGGACCTGCACCGCCGGGACGCCCC
>NZ_RAWR01000025.1:0-61597 GCF_003986945.1 Corallococcus sp. AB018
GGCTGGGCATCCGCTCGCTGTCGTCGTGGCGGGGGCGCTACCTCATCATGGCGGGGGCCACCGCCTCCGAGGCGAAGTCGCGCCTGTTCACCTGGAAGGGCGGAGACGACGCGCCGGTGCCGGTGACGTCGGTGGACCTGTCCGGCGTGAACCCGGAGGCGTTCTTCACGCCCGACACGTCGGAGGACATCCTGCTGCTCAGCGACGACGGCACCGTGCAGGTGGACGGCGTGGAGTGCAAGCGCCAGAAGGATCCGGCGCTCAAGCGCTTCCGCGGCGTGTGGACGGCGTTGCCGGAAAACCCCTGAGCGCCGGAAGGCGCGCGGACGTCAGCGCTCCATGAACCCAGACGCCGGGACAATCTGCACGGCGTCCGGACGCACCGGCAGCTTCTGCTGGATGATGAGTTCATCCAGCTTGAGCAGCTCCGGCGGCTTGGGCGACGCGTAGGTGATGGGCGAAGGCGCGCCGGACTTCAGCTTCTCCGCCAGCCCCTGCGCATCCTCCGTGACGTACACGAGCGCCAGCTTCTCCGGCGCCAGCTGCCGTTTGACGGCGGCCTGCACGGACTCCGGCGTCATCGTTGTCAGCGCGGAGCGGTAGGCGTTCAGGAAGTCAGGCGTGCCGTAGTAGAGCGAGTCGATGGCGAAGCCCAGCCGCCGCTGGTCGGTCTGCTCCCACAGGCGCGTGTAGCCCTGGAGGAAGCCGCGCACCAGGTTGAAGCGATCCGGGGTGAGGGGCTCCTTCGACATGCGCTCCAGGAAGAACACCGCGCTGCGCGTGGCGAACACGCCGTTGGCGGGCACCACGGGGCGCAGCCAGATGGACACGTCCTGCTGGGTGCGCACCAGGTTGGTGCGGTTGAAGGTGCCGTTGCCCCGGTCCTCGATGAAGTGCTCGGCGTAGGCGTAGTCGCCGTAGTTGAGGCCGCGCTGCTCGCGAAGCTCGTTGAAGAGCACGCCGATGAACTGGCGGTGCTCGCCCAGGTTCGACAGCGCGAAGGCCACCGGGAAGAAGTCCGGGTCACCCCGGCGCATCGGCGTGACGAAGCCCATGCTCACGGCGGTGGAGAGCGTGGGCTTCTGGAGGATGAGCGTGCGCCCCGCGGAGGACTTCACGGTGGGCAGCTCCACCCGGGGCGCGCCCTTGGCGGGCAGCGCGCTCAGGCGCGACGTCATGGTCTGCTGGAGGTTCGCGTCCACCGGGCCCGCGAGCCCAATCACGAGCCGGTCCTGCGTGAAGACGCGGCGCGCGTGCGCCTTCACGTCCTCCAGCGTGAGGGACTGGAGCCCCTGCACGGTGCCGCCGGTGTAGTGGGCGTACGGGTGCCCCGCGTAGATGAGCGCGTCCAGGCCCACCTTGCCGAGCGTCTCGTCGTCTTCACTGCGCAGGCCGTTGCGCACGGCATTGAGCGCGTTGGCGCGCAGGCGCTCGAACTCCGCGGGGTCGAAGCGGGGCTGGAGCAGCGTGTCCGTGAAGAGCAGCAGGAACGCGGGCAGGAAGTCCTGGTGGACGCGGCCGGAGAGGGTGGTCATCTCCTTGTCGGTGAAGACCTTGAGCTCGGCGGCCATGGGGTAGAGCGCTTCCAGCAGCTGCGCGGCGGTGAGCCGCTGCGTGCCGCCCTCCGCCATCAGCTTCGCGGTGAGGGCGGTGAGGCCCTCCTTGCCCTTCGGGTCGTCGATGGAGCCCGTGTGGAAGACGAGCCGCAGGCTGACGATGGGCGTGTCCGCACGGGCCTGCACCACGAGGTGCATCGGCGGCGGCTCATTCAGCGGCACCGCGGGCACGGAGCCCGGTTCGGGAGGCGGCGTGGGAGTCGGAGTCGGGGGCGGTTCCTCGGGAGGCTTGTGGTGGGCGCAGCCGGCGAGTGACAGCGCGGCGGCCAGGACGAGCGACACGATGGCGCGGGTCTTCATCACGGCGTCCCTCCGGCGGCGACGGCCTTGGGGGTGAGGGTGAGGACGGTGAGGTTCTTGTCCTCGAGGTACTTCCTCGCGAACAGGGTGATCTGCTGGGGTGTCACGCTGCCCAGCTGCTTCAGATAGCTGGCGAGCGCGTCGGGGCGGCCCATCACGCCCGCGTAGAGGGCCAGGTCGATGGCCACGTCGCGCGGCGTCTCCAGGTCCATCAGCAGGCCATAGCGCAGGTGGTCCTGGATGGCCTTCAAGCGCACGCCGTCCACCGGGGCGCCGGCCACGGCCGTCACCTCGCGGCGCAGCACGGCGTCCACGTCGGCGCGGAACTTCTCGTCCTGCAACGTGGCGTCGATGGGGAACAGGTACGGGTCGCGGTGCGGCGTCGTGTAGACGTTCAGCGACTCGACGTACTGCTTCTCCAGCACCAGTTCCTTGTACGCGGGGCTGGTGTCGCCCACGAGGTACTCGGCGAGGATGGTCTGGATGGCGGCGTCGGCCGTGTCCGCGCGGGCGGCGGGCGTGTGCCATGCGAGCACGTGGCGCGGCTGCGTGGGCTGCGGCCAGTCCACGTGGACGGTGCGCTGACTCGTCTGCGGGGGCTCGGTGGGGATGATGACGCTGGTGGGCTGGCGCTGCCATCCGCCGTAGGCCTTGGTCACCTGCGAGACGACCTGCGCGTCGTTGAAGTCACCCACGATGAAGAGGGTGGTGTTGGCGGGCGTGTACCAGCGCTCGAAGAACGAGCGGCTGTACGCGTACGCCTTGGGCATCGCCTGGATGTCCTCGTAGAAGCCGAGCGTGGTGTGCTGGTACGTGTGGCGGGTGAAGGCCGTCTTCGCCAGGGCCTCCTCCAGCTTGAGGTCCGGGCCCGCGGCGTTCTTGTGGTACTCGCCCAGGACGGCGAGCGCCTCCGTCTGGAAGGCCGGCTCGGAGTACTCCAGGTTCTGGAAGCGGTCGGCCTCCAGCGCGATGAGTTTCTCCAGGCCGGCGGTGGGGCCGTACACCTGGTACACGGTGAGGTCGTCGGTGGTGAACGCGTTGTCGTCGAAGCCGAAGCCGCCGAGGATTCGCTCGCGCTGGCCCTCCGGGTTCGCCTTGGTCCCCTTGAACATCATGTGTTCGAAGAAGTGGGCGAAGCCGGTGCGGCCGGGCTCCACCTCGTTGCGCGAACCCACGCGCACGGCGGTGACGTACGCGACGATGCCGGGAGAGTTGAACGGCACGCGCACCACGGTGAGCCCGTTGGGCAGGCGCGTGGTGTTCAGCGTGTAGGGGAAGAAGCGGGAGGCGTCTGGAGGCTGCTGCGCGGACGCCGGCAGCGCCGGCATCATCAGGAGCAGCAGCAGGAGGGGCAACAAGCGGCGCATGCGCGGACCCTTTCGGTGCTGGGAACGCGCGGGACGTTACGCCGGAGGTAGGGCGGGGGTGGGTGGCTTTCTGTCGGCGCATGTCACCTGTGCGCCAGAGCCACGCCTCACAGGGTGATGACGATCTTCCCGAAGTGGCCGCCGGACTCCATGTACTGGAGCGCTTCGCGAGCCTGGGCGAAGGGGAAGACGCGGTCGATGACGGGCCGGGTCTGTTCCTGGGACATGGCCTTGAGCATGTCCTCGAACATCTCGCGGCTGCCCACGTAGGTGCTGACGACACGCAGGTGTTTGGCGCTGGTGGCGGTGGTGTCCGGCTTGCCGGGGGCGCCGGTGAGCAGGCCGATGAGCGCGATGTGGCCGCCCTCCTTGGTGGCCGCGATGGAGCGGGGCAGCGTGCCCGCGCCACCGACCTCCAGCACATGGTCCACGCCCTGGTTGCCGGTGAGGGTGAGCACGGCCTCCTCCCAGTCCGGAGTCTGGCGGTAGTTGATGAGCCCCTGCGCGCCCAGCTGCTTCGCGCGCTGGAGCTTGTCGTCCTGGCTGGATGTGATGAGGACGCGGGCACCAAGGATGCGGGCGAACTGGAGGGCGAAGATGGACACGCCGCCGGTGCCCTGCGCGAGCACGGTCTGACCGCGCTTGAGGCCGCCCTGGGGGACGAGCGCGTTCCAGGCGGTGACGGCGGCGCAGGGGAGGGTGGCGCCCTCCTCATAGGAGAGCCAGTCCGGGAGGAGCACCAGCCCTTCGGCGTCCACGCAGACGTATTCAGCGAGGACGCCGGGGACGCCGCCACCGAGCGCGTGGGCGACCTTCTCCGGGGTGCGTTCGCCGTCGGTCCAGACCTGGAAGAAGGTGGGGGCGACGCGGTCGCCGACCTTCACGCGGGTGACGCCGGATCCCACGGCGACGACCTGGCCGGCGCCGTCGGAGCAGGGGATGAGGGGGAGCTTGAGGCCGGGGTAGGTGCCGCGGGCGATGATGAGGTCGCGGTAGTTGAGGGAGACAGCGTGGATGCGGACGAGCGCCTGGCCGGGGCCCGGTTGGGGCTGGGGCGCGTCCACGAGGGTCCAACTGGAGGAGCCGGTGGGGGTGTGGAGCTCGTACGCCTGCATGGGGGGACTCCGGAAGGAAGGGGCTGCCTGTGGGGCAGGCAGGGGAGGGAATGTCGCAGGAGTGACCGCCGTGCCTTCAGGAGGATTGACGGAGGGCGTTCAGCGGTTAATGTAGGACGGGTGCGGAGCAGCTGGGGCCGCATGACGTACATCGAACCGGGGGCGACCTGGCTTCGACGGGGGCAATGACGTTCGAGACGCGTGCCGAGCTTGTTGGGTGCTCGTAAAACTGCCGACAACATCACAAAAGCCAACGACAACGTTGAGCTCGCGCTGGCTGCCTAATTAGCAGTCTTTAGTGCGCGGTCCCCCTGCTCTCGGTCCGTGGGGTGGGGATGGGCCGTCATAATGCGGACTGGTCGCCAAGGGTGCCTGGGCCCGAGGTGACGAGATCTTTCCAGGACCGGCATCAGGTATCCCGTCCGTGGGAGCCCTGGTGACGTAGCAAATCGCGGACTACGCACGTAGGGTCGAAGAGCCGACGGCTTTCGGACGAGGGTTCGATTCCCTCCGCCTCCACAGTGAAAGAGCCTGGCAATCCAGTACGGGTTGCCAGGCTTTTTCTTTGGCTGCGTTTCCGCATGGGCCCTCAGCGGTGAGCGTCAATGTAGTTGTCGCGTGAAAGGGTTCAGCCGATGCGCTTTAGTTCCTGCACTTCCTGTGAGGGGTTGAGGCGCACGCGGACTGGATCATCGACCTGGGGCCAGGCGCAGGCCACGCCGGCGGGCGGATCGTGTTCGAAGGCACCCCGGCCCAGCTGGTCGCGAAGCCTTCAACCCTGACCGGCAAGCACCTCGCGGCGTACGTTGGCTGACCGGTGTCGCGGGCCCGTGGGCTCCGCGTGGGGTACCGGGCAGCGGCCCCCTCCTCTGCCTGGCAGGGATGGCATGGCGTCCCTCGCACCGAAGCACGCGCTGCCGGCCGCGGCATGCCTTCGCGGCCCTGCGTGCCGAGACGACGGGACAGCCTGTGCTCTCCCGCTCGAAGGCGATGCCGTACTTGCAGGTGCGGATCCCCACCCCGAGCTTGAAGTGCACGAGCAAAGGGAGACGGGCGATGGAGATCAAACCCCAGGCCATGGCGATACCCAGGTCGACGGACCACCTCGAGAAGGGAAAGTACGGTCCCATCTTCCCGAAGACCCCCGCCTGTTATGGCTTCACGATCGTCGCCAACGTCAAGCCGGGGCGCGCCGATACGCTGCGCGGCTACGGCCAGAGTCTGGCCGAAGCGCTCAAGGGCGCCCCTGACCTTCTCGCACCGCTCAAGCTCCACTACCTCCGCTGGGTGCTCTTCGATGACGACACCCGGTTCATGTATCAGGGCATCTTCGATACCGACTTCGACAAATACACCGAGGACGCGGTCGTTCTCTTCACGAAGTCAGGCATCAATACCGCCTTCGAGAACCTCGAGGGGTTTCCCCTGGACTGGAAGACCAACGCGCCTGCGTTCGTCAAGTTCCTCCGGGACCATCAGTGCACCAGCTTTCTCGAATACGGCGAGTATCCGTACTTCACGAGCGATGAGATCAAGAAGGCCCTGAAGCTCAAGGCCTCGTTCACCGAGATGCTCGAGCAGATGCAGTAGGGACCTGTCATGAGCGAGCCATCCGGGCGGACCTACAACCAGAACCACGCGCCGAGGAAATACTCGAGGAGCCATCGGCGGGTCAGCGTCTACACGTCCTGGAGCTACCCCGGAGAAGCCAATCGCAACCCCGCCGAGATGGACAATCGGTTCTCGACGATGACCGAGGTCCGCCGGGTGCTCTGGCCCAACTATGAGTCCCCGCAGTGGGCGGATCCGCGGAGGTTCCAGCAGGGAATCGCGGGCTCCCTGGAGCTCTTCTTCTGGGCGTGGGTGAAGTTCCAGCAGGTCATCGAAGAGGTCACCGGGCACAAGGTGCCCATGTTCCAGCGGGTCGACCAGGCGGGCTTCCCCCTGCCGCTCGACGAGCGGGTCCTCGCGGATGCGGACACGCTGCTCGTCTTCGGGCTGGACCACGATGTCACCGAACAGGTGGCCGCCCCGGAGGAGATAGAAGCGGTCCGCGCATTCCTCGAGCGCGAAGGCACCTGTCTGGTGATGGGCCCGCACCACGACGTCGGGCACTCACCGGACCTGGACGAGCGCGCCCTGGAATACGCCCACCACGGCGACGCGCTGGTGCCGCGTCAGCAACGCTTCGGCGGCTATACGCGCTCATTGATGAAAGGGCTGGGAATCCCCGTGGAGAATCGCTGGGGTCTCCGTCCCGCCGTCGTTGAAGGAACGAACCGGAGCGTCCCGCTGACGGTGATGTCGGACCTGGACACGCGCGGCTGGCTTACCGGGGTCCAGAACTTCAACTTCCACATGCACCTGCCGCACTACGCGGTCACCCAGGAGGATTCCCGTTCGGCTCGCGTCCTGGCGAAGCAGCCCATCGACCGGACCCGGCCCCATCCGTTCACGAACGCGGGAAACACCGAGTTCAATGCGCTGGTGTGGATGCCGCCGGGCGACGGCAGGGCCGGCGATGTACTGGTGGCTGATTCCACCATCTTCAGCACCTTGTTCGGGGCGGACGAGAGCCTCGTGCGCTTCTGGAAGAACCTCGCCACGGCCCATTGAGATGCTCGAACTGGACGACATCCAGAGCGGAGTGCTGCGGCCCCGGCCGTCTCCGTACGTCGCGACCTACATCCTCTTGCGCATCGACGAACGGAGCGCGGGACGGGAGTTGATGAGGCGGCTCGGCTCGGTGGTGACCACGGCCGGCCATCCGAGCAGCCCGATGAGTGACGGCGGGCTCGGCGTCGCGCTCACGTATCACGGGCTTGAGGCGCTGGGTGTACCGCAGGACTCCCTGGACAGCTTCGCGTGGGAGTTCCGGCAGGGCATGGCCGCCCGGGCGAAGGCCCTGTACGACGACGGTGAGAGCAGCCCCGAACACTGGGAACCTCCGCTGGGAACGAGCGAGGTTCACGTCGTGTTGACAGCGCTTTCGCCGGATCAGGCCCGGCTCGAAGCCGCGCTGGACCGCGCGCACACGGCTCTGCGGGAGCTTGGCGGCATCCAGGCCATCTGGCGTCAGGATTGCCACGCACTGAGCACGGGCAAGGAGCCGTTCGGGTTCAGGGACGGCATCAGCCATCCGGCCGTCGAGGGGAGCGGCATTCCAGGGAGCAATCCCCATGAGGCGCCGCTCAGGTCGGGCGAATTCGTCCTCGGCTACCCTGATGAGACGGGCGGCGTACCTCCGATGCCCCGGCCTGACGTCCTGGGGCGCAATGGAACGTACGTCGCCTTCCGCAAGCTTCATCAGCGGGTGGCCGCGTTCAGGCAGTACCTGAAGAACGCCGCGAACAGCCCGGAGGACGAGGAGGTCCTGGCAGCGAAGATGATGGGGAGGTGGCGGAGCGGCGCGCCGCTGGCGCTGTGCCCCTACCATAACGCTCCCGGCCTGGGCGCCGATGCGTCGCGCAACAATGACTTCCACTATTCAGATGACCCGACCGGATACAAGACGCCTCGCGGGTCGCACATCCGGCGAACGAACCCCCGCGACGCGTCTGTCGCTGGCGTGGTCAGGCTCCATCGGATGATCCGGCGCGGAACCGCCTACGGCCCCGAGCTGCCCGACGGAGTCCTCGAGGACGATGGCGCCGAGCGAGGGTTGATGTTCGCCTTCATCGGCGCGCACCTCGGACGGCAGTTCGAGTTCGTGCAAGCGGAGTGGGCCAACGGCGGTGACTTCCTGGGGCTGGGCGACGCGAAGGACCCCGTCGCTGGCGCGCACGACGGAGCGGGCGCCTTCTCCTTCCCGAACCGGCCCATCCCCAGGCGTCTGCAGGGCCTTCCGCGGTTCGTGGTCACGCGCGGAGGCGAGTACTGCTTCATGCCCGGGCTGCGCGCGCTGCGGTGGCTGGCGGAGCTCCGGACATGAATGGTTCAGCGCCCATGGACGTCGTGGTCATCGGTGCCGGACCCGCGGGACTGCTCGCGGCGCTCCGCGCTGGCGACCTGGGCGCCCGGACCGCCCTGGTCACCCGCGACGCGTTCGGCGGCATGGCGGCCCACGACGGACCGGTTCCGGTGAGGACGCTGGCGCAGGCGGCGCGGTTGCTCCGCGACGCCCGGCAACTGGGGCGCTATGGCATCGCGGTGACAGAGCCCGTGCTGGACTACGAGCGGCTGCTCAAGCGCGTGCGCGAAGTGGCCGGCGACGTTCGCACTCACGCGGCCCTGCGTGAGCAGATCGCCGCGGCGGGGGTCACCGTGCACGAGCACGTCGGCGCCGCGCGCTTCGTGGACCCGCACACCCTCGAAACCCAGCGCGGGCTCCGGTTTCGAGCGGAGAAGTTCATCCTCTGCACCGGTGGCGTGAGCCGGCGCCTCCCCATCCCGGGATTCGAGCTCACGAAGACCCACAGCGATGCGTGGAGCCTGACCACCGTTCCGCCGTCGATGGTGGTCGTCGGCAGTGGCGCCACGGGAGTCCAGGTGGCGTCGGTCTTCGCCGCGTTCGGCACACAGGTTCAGCTCTTCGAGGCGGGAGCACGCATCCTGCCGACCGAGGACGAAGACGTGTCCGCCGCCGTCGCGGAGTCCTTCCGTCAGGCCGGTATTGTGGTGCGCGAGGCCTTCGGCACGATTGAACGCTTCGAAACGATGCCAGGGGGCGTGCGGATGGTCTTCTCCAGGGACGGCGTGCGAGACAGCGCCGAGGCCGCGCTCGTCGTCGTCGCCGTGGGCTGGAGGGCTGACACCTCCGCGCTCAACCTCGCGGCCGCGGGCGTCGAGACCGACTCGCGGGGTTTCGTACGCGTCGATGCCCAGCTGCGCACCTCCGTGCCGCACATCTTCGCCGCCGGAGACGTGACAGGGCGCCGGATGCTGGTCCCCCAGGCGTTGCAGGACGGGTTCGTCGCGGGCTCCAACGCGGCACGAGCACCGATGATCTCCGTCACGGACGAGGTGTGTCCGATTGGCAGCTTCACCGATCCCGAGTACGCGCAGGCGGGCCTGACCGAAGCGAAGGCACGTCAAGCGCACGACGTCGTGGTGGCGGTGGTCCGCTTCGACTCGACGACGCGGACCCTCATCGATGGTCGAACGACCGGGTTCTGCAAGCTCATCGTCGACCGCGCCACGCGGAAGCTCCTCGGCTGCCACGTGGTGGGTGAGCGGGCGGTCGATCTGGTCCAGACCGCGGCGATCGCCATCGCCGCGGGGATGCGGGTGGAGGAACTGGCTCGAGTTCCGCTCTCGTTCCCCACCTATACCGGCGTCCTGGGTCGTGCGGCGGCCATCGCCGCCCGCCAGCTCCAGGTCGACGTGGACCGGGCTCGCCTCGCGGAGCTGCTTTGACTCAGCGTGGCCGTTCGGCCAGCACGAACGGGCGCAGCCGCTGCTGCAGGGAGTGCGCCTGGTATGTCTGCAGCGCGTCCTCGGGCCCTTGCGCGGGCAGGGCCCCTCTTTTCTCCAGCAGGCGTAGCACCCGGTGACGCGCCACCCGCAGCAGTCGCTCCACCTCTGCTTGCGTGGGCGGAGGCAACGGCTCGAAGCGCACGCCGCCCTCCCGCGGCACGAAGACGCCGTCCGGCACCAGCGAGTGGAAATGAGGAGTCACCTGCAAGGCGGAGCCGAAGAACTGGATGAACGACACGGCCCCGACCTGCCCACCACGTAGGCCATGCCGTCGTGGCCTTCCGGCGCTGCAGGGCGAACACCGCGCGCAGGAAGAGGGTGAGGACGTCCGAGAGTAGCCCCACGTCCTTGAGCAGCACCCACCGCACCCGATGCGGAAAGGACAGCGTCCACTGCCGGTAGGGAGCCCGTCACCCGCGGCTACACCCGGGCCATGGATGAGGCCGGTGCGGAGGCGGGGCTCGCGAGGTTCGAGGCCGCTCCTGCCTGATCAGAGCTGCCCCTACTCCATCGCATGACCCACCAGATCATGGTGGGAATCCAACTCCACTCGAAGTGGGGGATTCTCCGATGAAAACCAGTGAGGAGTCCTTGCTCCGCCTGGGCTGGCCTCTTGCTTTGCGGCTGGAGCATGGTGGGCGGTGTGGCCGCGGAGGCTCCCGTGCATGGCATTACGGGTTCAACGAGCCCTGCGCGCGAATGGCCTCTCACCTCTGGTCTTGGGAGCCTTCATGGCCAGGGGCCTTGGGCGGGCCCGGTTCCGGCACCTGCTCTGGACTTCTCCAGTCCTGTTGCAATTCGCTTCCTGGTGAAGCTGCAAATCCTGGCGATAGCGTTCACAAGGCAAACACTTGTTGCTCCATTGGTTTGCTTTGCTCTACCTTTCAATGCGTCGCCACCGGCCCGGGCGACGTCAGTTCCTGGGAGTGCGAATCATTGTCCGCCCCCAGCGGCTGTCAGCGGAATCGCCTTGTCCCCGGATACCCGGTCCGCTCGGCAGCACCCACCCTTGAATGGAGATGAATCCGTGCGCGTTGTCTCGTTTCTCGCAATATTTCCTCGTTGGCTCGCTCTGGGGCTGAGTCTCTTTGGTGCTCAGGCCCTCGCGGGCTACGCGCCCATCCCGGACGGTTACGTTCTCCTCAGCACGGACACGACAAACCGATACGTGGTGGCGGGTGGCGCGCGGTTCTTCATCCCTCCCGCGCAGTGGAGCAATTATTCCTCCGCCAGCACGGTGGTGCTGTCCCAGGCCACCATCGATTCCTATGCGGAGATTCCCCAGGAGGGCACGCTGCTCCGCCAGATTGGCTTCTCTGCGATTTATGTCGTGGTGGGAGAGATGTTCTGGTGGATTCCGAGTCCCACGGAGTTGGACTACTGGGATGACTGGAGGACCGTCAACAACATCCCGAACGCCGGCTGGAGTGATACGTTCTTCAACTACTCCTACAAGGTCCTGGTCCAGGAGCGCACGGGGAGCCAAGTCTATCTCTGGATCGCGGGCGCCAAGTACCCCATCACCAATGCGTCGGACCTCGCCTACTACGGGGGCGCGTCCAGCGTGAAGATCGTCCCCTTGGGAACGCTTGCCAACAACACGCACGAGCCCTGGTGCGGCGCTCTCTTGCGCGAGCGCTCGAGCAGCACCGTGTATAGTCTGGGGTATATCAACTCCTCTCTCCCCGGTATGTATCGGTCGCCCGTGGCCGCCACCGCGCACGGTGAGGTTCCGGATGGCGCGCTGAGCTCCATCCCGGTGTTCACCCCCGGCGGATTCCTCAGCTGCATCTGGTAGCGACAAGCTCCCAGCGGGGGGCGGTCACCGACAGGAAGCTGGATGCGCCCGGGGCAGGCTTCCCCGGGCGCATCCCTGGAATGTTTCCTGCTTCGACCGCGAGAGGCTCAGCGCCTGGGACTCCATCTCCGGATCCGCGGTGAAGAACAGCGTACGGGTGGCTGGTTCATGAGGCCGTTGCCGAACGCGAGCGCCCAGAGGCCGTGATAGGGGGTAACTGCCCGAGGGGTCGATTCCCTCCGCCTCCACAGTGAAGGAGCCTGGCAATCCAGTACGGGTTGTCAGGCTTTTTCTTTGGGCCGAGCTCGGGGGCTGTCGGACGAGTTGGCCTCGCGCATGGCGCTGGACCCGGGGTTTCGCCACTTTTGCGCAGAGGGCTCCCTACGGGAACCACATGGCCCTGGGGGATAGCCACGAGAGTTCATTGCCGTAATGCATGCCTTCCACGGCGAACTGATAATTTCTTTCCCAGGTGATCATTGGCGCGCCGAGGACCAGTGTGACGGCCTCATTGAGGACGTCGGGACCTGTCCTGAACATCGTGAAATTCTTCGCCGTGAGAAACACCGGCATCTCCTCCGTCCACTTGTCGTGGTTTCCGCGCATCGTCTGGGTGATGAGCTGGAGGTCCTTGTCGGAGAGGTACAACGACAGGTAGTTCGCCATCGCCTCCACGTACGCATGGATGACCTTGGCCAGCTTGGGAGAATTCGGACGGGCGGCCATGCCCGCGTTGACGGGATGCCCGTTCTGCCACCGCAGAAGCGCGAAGCCGTGCTCGTTCAGCGGGAAGGAGATGTTCCTCTTCTTCCAATCCCGGGCCATGGGCATGTCCATGTCCAGGTAGAGGCCCCCGTACAGGTAGACAACCACCAGGCGCAGCACATCCGAAGCAGCCGCGGACGCGACAAAGCACTCGGCGCCCTCCATGCGGGGCCTGAGCCCGATTTCCTTCTCATAGGCATCGGTCCACATCGCCTGACAGGCCGCGGCCAGCGCCACGCTGGCATCGAACACCTTGCATCGGGACTTGCCGAAGAACTGCGACTTGATGGCGTCCCAGCCGCGAACACGTGAGTCCGCCCAGACATACACCTGGAGGCCGGGGTCGAATGCGCTGATCCAGGTGTCCAGGGCCTTCATCCGGGCCTCGGGCAGCGCGCTCCCGAACCAGATGATGTGAAGCCGCGGCTGCTCGTCGCAGGTCAGCCGGCAGAGCGCCTGGGAGAAGGCCTCGCGTGAGACCTCGTTCTCGCGCATGGCCTGGAGGGTGGGGTGCGGGACCACGTCCTGGGCGTTGACCCAGACATGCTGGTTCGTGGTGCCACCCACGCGCACCTTCAGCGTAGGCGCATCCGACGGGCTGGCGAGCTGGCCGAAGAGCTTTCCACGCCCCTTCACTTCCACATGCATTGCATCCCTGAGAGGAAGGTTCGCGGGCTTCGTGAGCTCCCGGGCCGAGATCATCTCGACGGGCGGCAGGCTGGTGGACGTGGAGGACACCTGCCTCGGGGCGGTGCTCTTCTTTTCGACGACCCCTGAGGGCGTGGGTTTCTTCTTGAGGTAGGGCGTCTTGGGGGCTTCGAACTTGGGCGCGGTTGGAGCCTTCAGCGCTTCGCGGCAGGTGGCGCACAGACCATCATCTGTATCCTGCTGTTGCATGAATAACGGACACGGCCTGGGCGGTTCGTTGTATCGCTTGTTGAAGCACTTGCCCCTGATGCCCATGTTCACACCCCCGGCGTTTTCCTAGGAGGAGGGTGAGTATAGCGAAAGCTGTCCGTAGCGCTCCAGCCGACCTTCCGGTGCCCGCGGTGGTGCTGGTGCGCCAGAAGGGAATGAAGGAGCCGTGGTGTCTGGCCCCCAGCCTGGGGGCTGTCAGCGCACGCCAGGTGGTGGACCTCTATGCCCGACGCTTCTCGTGCGAGGAGACATTCCGGGACGTCAAGGACTTGAGATTCGGGATGGGACTGTCCTCGGTGCGTGTGAAGAGTCCCGAGCGCAGAGGCAGGCTGCTGCTGGTGAGTGCCTTGGCCCAGGTGCTGCTGACGCTGCTGGGCGCCGCTGGGGAGAGTCTGGGGATGGAAAAGGGCTTGAAGGCCAACACAGCCAAGACGCGCACCTACTCGCTCTTCCGGCAGGGCTGCATGTATTACCAAGCCATTCCCATGATGAAGGAGGAACGATTGCGGCCTCTCGTCGAGCGCTTCGCCGAACTCCTCCATTGTCACCCTGTCTTCAAAGAAGCGCTTGGCTTCATATGAGGGGATGGCTCAGGACTGGATGGGCGCCGCGCGGCCGCGGCTGCACCAGGCGGTGAACCACGTCACGCTGCTGATGGGGGAGCGCACCTCTCGGCAGATGCAGCATGCCGCCAACGTGGTGGCCAAGGACGCAAGCCCTGGCCACCCTTGAGCCTCATCCCTTGCCGTGGCAGATCAAAAGGCCCAGGCTTGGCCGTTGTACGTGTACGTGCCCGATTCTCCACACTCATCACGGGCGAAGGCAAAGCATGCCGCGATGCTGCCGGCGTAGGCGGACGTTCGATAGCCCGCGCGAGGGCCGACGTCACACCAGACGTGGCAGGTGTTGTCGGGTGGGAGGCCTGCCGCGAGAACCTTTGCGCTCTCGTCCTGGCGGGAGGGGGCAGCTCCCGCCAGCTCGCACTTCGCCTCGCATGCTTCGAATGCGGCAAAACATTCGTTTATGCCGCCCCCTTTTCGATAACAAATCCTCAGCTTTTCGCTGCACGCATCGTAGCAGTCGGCGGACGCTGATTGAGCTGAAGCACTATCCGCTCGCCCATCGCTGGCTTCTGCCGTTCCCTCTGCTTCAGGGCCGCCGCAGCCGAGTATCAGCCCCACAGTCATCAGCCCGGCAATGATTGCCACTCGCATCCGTTTCTCCTGGTTTGAGGGTTGGTGCTGCCTCGCCAGGATGGCGCTGCCATTCGCGGTGAGCCAATGGGCACCCCTTCTCCGGGGAACACGTCGCAGTCCCCGGAGTCCACCGTGCCCATCATCACCTCGCAGCGCGCCGCCTTCCTCGCCCTCGTCCTCGCCCAGATGCATTCGCCCTACCGGTGGGGCGCAAAGGGGCAGCGCGTGCCAGCGGATGGCCCGCGCCTCTTCGACTGCTCCGGACTCGTGACGTGGGCGCTCAACCAGGTGGGCGGCCCGGACTGGCGGGCCACGCACAACACGGACCGCCTCTGGGACATCTGCGCGCCCGTGGCGACGGAGGCGGAGCTGCTGCCAGGCGACCTCGTGCTGTACGGGCGCGCGGGCCACACGACGCTTCAGGGGCGCCCGGTGACGCGTGACGACCCGAACCACGTCATGGTGTAAGTCGGAGCGGGCGTGGTGATGGGAGCCTCCGGAGGCGGGAGCACGACGCTCACCCTGGCGGCTGCGGCTGCGGCTGGGGCGCGCGTGAAGACGCACCCGCGCATCGCCTACCGGAGCGACGTCCTGGGCTTCCGCCGGCTGCCCTTCACCTCCTGATGGGCTCGCCACCTCGATGCCGCCTGTGCGGCAGGCGCCTGGGCCAGTGCGACCACCCGCGCTGGCTGCCACGCCGCTGAGCCGCCCCTTCCTGCTAGTGCCGTGCAGTCCACCCGCACTCAACAACGCGCAGCATGAGCGCTTACTGCAATCAGGGCAGTGTGAAGCCTTGGGGAACGCAATATGGGCTCAGGGCGGGCTGATAGAACCAACAGCTCGTGCCTGGAGGACAATCCCCCCCATATACCCACGCCCCCTGGGCGTTACAGACCAGCCACCCACCACTGCCTGGTGCGCATGCGTATGAGATGGGCGTGCAGGCCCCCCCTACTACTTGGCCGGACGAGGCGCTTTCCTTCTGGCCGGCCTCCGTTGGCGCTCCGTAATTTGGGGTCGACGGCTGAAATGCAAGGATACCTAGGACAGCCAGCAGGATTGGGGCTGTTCGCATGATCCGCTCCTTCAGTTGCTTGGCCATTCAGCGGGGGCGAAGCGCCGTCGGCTGATGGCCATGTTGGCATATCGCAAGTGACCTCAGGCGGAGGCAGGACCGAAGCCACCAAGAGGCGAGCCCCCCGCGAGGCGCCCCTTCTTCGTGGTGCAGCTCATCCGCCGCACCAGGAAAAGCGCCCATGTCCACGCCCACCCCCGCGCCGTACACGCCTCCGCCCGAGCTCATCGCCAGTGCCGAGAAGGCACTGGCCCAGGCCAGCCCCAGCAAGCTCGCCCTCGCCCTGATGCTGTACCACTGCTACGGCAGCGTCACCGGAGGACGCTCCGCGGTGACGGGCGCCGAGCTGCGCCCGTTCGAGAAGTGCTCCACACTGGTGCGCGCCGGCTGGCTCGCGGTCGCCGAGACCATCAACACGACGGCCGCGCGTCACCGACTGGTGGCCGAGCGCGAGGCGGCCCTCACCGAGCTGTACCAGATGCCTCGCCTGCAGCGCGTGGTGGCCCAGAAGCTGGCGGGCTACGAGCGGGGCCCGGGCGCTGAGCCCGCGGCGCGGACTGTGGCCCAGGAGCTGCGCCTGTCGGAGGACGAGGTGCTGCGGCTCCACCGACAGGCGCTGAAGCGGATGCGCGAGGCACTCGACGCCAAGGGGCTCGGGCCGGAGCTGCCCGCGCGCGTCTCCGGGAAACTGCGCCAGCGCCGCGCGGCCGCGCCTCGGGATGTGCGGCCGCGCCCGGTGGGGCAGGGCGCTCAGATGGGGCTCGCGCTCCCCGCAGTGGAGTCCCGCCGCCCGTCGGCGTGGGGCGCGTAGGTGCCCACCATCATCGCGGCGAAGGCGGGCACGTGCACGGCGGCCGGGTGCAGCGGGCGCATCCTCAAGGGCGAGTACGTGGAGTACTCCGCCGCCACCGGCACGCGGCACCTGGTGTGCGCGAGCGCCGAGCAGGGCAGGCGCCCCAACCTCCGCGCTGGGCTCTGCCGGTTGCGGCGCCCAGGTGGCCCCTCGCGAGGGTTCGCTCGTGCTGAAGGAGACGACTCGCGGGACCAGCTTCCAGAAGAAGTGGCTGGTGCTGTGCCCGCGGTGCGCGTGAGCGCCGGTCAGTCCAGGTCCTCCAACTCCAGCTCCGCCTGCTGCCGGTAGAGAGGCACCACCTCCACGGCGAGCAGGTCCTCCAGCAGCTTCCGGGCCCCGGCTTTATCGCCCGCCTTCGCGAGGTCCCCAGCCAGCATCCTCGTGCGCGCCAAGCGCATGGAGCCCTCGCGGATCCGCGAGCGAGCCTCGCGCAGAAGCGCGGTCGCAGTAGCCGCGTCTTGGACGGCGGCCTGTGCATCCGGCTCAGGGATGGCCACCTCGCGCGCAGTACGCAGCAGCAACTCCCGCACGTCTGGAGTGAGCGCCAGTGCTTCGCCGGCCTCGATGCGCGCAGCGAGCGCACGCACCTCGTCCCAGTTGATGTCCTGGCTCATGCCGCTACCGGCCCTTCCGTTGCCGGAAGCATCGGTCGTGCGGCCATTCCCCCTGCTGGCCCTCACAGAGGCGGAAGCAGTCGTAGCAAGAGCCTATTCAGTCCTGATTCTGGCACTTCTCGTACTCGTTCATGCAGTAGCGCTTCCACTCCGGCAGGTCCTCGCGGGCCAGCTCCTTGGCGACCCTGGCGCCGAAGAGGATTTCCTCTGCCTCGAAGTCCGTGGCCCCGCAGCGCGTGGGGTTGCCCGGGTGCGTCTTTACGCAGCAGCTCACCGTGGAGTCCTGGGGGCCGCACTGCGCCTGGGCCAGGTACACCGCAGTGGCGCTGGGCTCGGTGTCGCTCGCCCGCGCATGGGCACCGCCACCACAGCCCGCCCCCACCAGCGCGAGCGCCGCCACGAGCATGCCCAAGAATCGGGTGTTCAAACTGCGCATGCATAGCTGTTTAGTTTCGTTTTTCTTGTGCTTCAATCCTTCTCAGGAGGGAGCCGGAGCCGCGCATGAAGGCCGGCCCCGGAGCACGCCGCCTCTACGCGATGAGCGCGGGCAGCCCGTCGGCCGGCAGCACCTTCTCGCGGTAGGCAGCGACCTCGGATGCGCCAGGGGAGACGGGCGTAACGTTGTTACGCTGCTTGGCGTCGTTCAGCGCTCTGGCGCCGCTGCTCTCACCTTTCCCAGAGGGGCCGTGAAGGGAAGTGCGCGATTCTCCAAGCCCAGGTCGGAGGGTTCGATTCCCTCCGCCTCCACAGTGAAAGAGCCTGGCAATCCAGTACGGGTTGCCAGGCTTTTTCTTTGCCGCCCCCTTCACGGTGGCTGCACGCGGGATGGCGACGGAGTCCGTGGTGGCCACCCCCATCGACGACAACGCGCCCCGACGGGTGCTCTCCACGCACGCGCGGGCACGAGCGCCGAGGGTATCGGTTCTACCGACCTCCCTGGCTGATGGCTTCCGTCGCGCCTGCCACCCAGAGGATGTGGTCGGGGAAGCGAAGGGCCAGGAGCGCTAGAGGCACCACTCCTGGCTCTTCGAGGCCATCCCCGAGCCGGCAAACTCGGGTGCAACCAGCCCTCCTGCAAACTACCTCCGACAGCAACGCCAGGCGAGGGCCTACCGGGTGATGTCATGGATGCCCCCAGCGACAACGTGGCAGCTCGGGCGCCGCGCGATCACCGTGCAGGTCCGGCGGAACTCCTGAAACGACAGAGCTCCTTCTTCAGGGCCTGGAGGGGAGGGGACCTCAGTGGATGCGCGCTGGCGTCTCCTGTTCCCGCGCCGCCGGGTATGCGCGTGGCACGGCGGCCGGGGCCTTGGGCGCGTGGGCCACGCCCTCCTCTCGGTAGCGACGCACCAGCATTTCCAGGTGCCCTCTGCCCAGGGAGGAGGGCGTAGAGTCGCGAGACATCCGCGGGGTCCTCCGGGTCGAAGCGGATGTGGAAGGCGCTGGCCAGGTCGCACGCCAGCCGCAGGTCGATGGACAGCAGTTGGGTGAATCAGCGCCCCGTGCGCAGGTCCCTGGGGGACAGCTCCTGCAGCAGCGCCCTCGTCAGCTGCCAGGAACGCAGGAAGACCGCCGCGCCTTCCTCTCGCTCCCGTGGGACGACTTCCAGTGTCTCCGTCATGGTTCCTCCTCGCGGACGCGCAGTCGCAACTGAAGGATGTGGAGACCTGGCTGGCCTGACACCCGGCCCCCTGAAGTCCCCCCCAGACTCGCGCGAGCGACCGCCGCGCGGATTGGCAAGCAGCACGTCCGTCATTTGGAGCGCTTCCAGGCCCGGACGGTAGACTCCGCCCCACTCGAAAGGGGTTCCGTCTTCCATTCCAACCCCTTGGGGAGAACCTTCGTGGCGTTGCTTCGACGTGTCCTGTGGCTCGCGGTGTCTGGAGTTGTCATCAATGGATGTGGTGGAGAAGTCCAGGCGCCCGTGCGGGAGCCGGACCTCTCCGTGAAGTCGGATGCGCTCTACTCCGAGAACGGAGTCCAACTCTGGTCGCTCACGGACCCGGTCATCCCGGTCTGCTGGCTGACGCCCGGCTACGACGTGGACAAGCAGCTCATGAAGGAGTCCCTCGCGCGCACCTGGGAGTTCGAATCCCAGGTCCAATTCACCTGGACTGAGGGGTGCCCCACCACGGGCACCGCGAAGTACGTCCGCCTCGAGTTGATACCGAGCGCGCCCCCGGATAGCGGAGGAGGCATGGTGAGCGTGGGGATGGCGGGGGCCTTTCGCCTGCCATCGCAGGGCAGGTCGGGCTACATCGACCTGCCCGGGACCAACTTCTCGGGCCGGCTCAGCCGCCTGCAATATCTCGCCTCCCACGAGCTCGGGCACGTGATGGGCTTCAACCACGAGCAGCACCGCGACGACGCCCAGTCCCCGTGCAGCGCGAATGTGAACCTCGGCCAGGCGTACACCCGCTACGACCGCGACTCGCTCATGCAGTCCATGAACGCCTGCAACAGCAATATGTCCGAGGACCTGAGCGCGTTCGACAAGGTGGGCGTGGCCAGCGTGTATGGCCCGAGGCGCTGGACCGACCAGTTCGGGACCCAGGGTGAGACCCCCGGGGAGATCCTGCGCCAGTTGGCGGACGTGGATGGGGACGGAGACGACGAGCTCATCTACTTCCACGGCAACGGCGTGCGCGTGGCCGCGGCGAACGCCTCGCAGCGGACCTTCCAGGTGGCCCAGGTCTGGCTGGCGGACTTCGGAACCAGCGCGGGTTGGAGCGGCACCCTGCATCCCCGCTCCGTCGGCGACGTCAACGGAGACGGCCTGGCCGACATCGTCGGCTTCGGCGAGAACGGCGTCTCGCTCTCCTACTCCACGGGCTTCAGCTTCACGCCGGGCGCCTTCAGCTTCGTCGGCTTCCACCACGCCAGCCCGAACTGGCCGAGCGCCCTGGCCGCGCCGCGCATGCTCGCGGACGTCAATGGCGACGGCGCCGACGACATCATCGGCTTCAACGGCAGCGGCACCGTGGTCTCTCTGTCGCAGTGCACGGGAGCCCTGTGCGCCGCGAGCACGCAGTTCGCGGCCCCCGTGGTGGCCCTGGCCGCCTTCGGCAGCTCCGTCGCGCAGGGCGGCTGGGACGGAGTGCGCCACCCCCGCCGGGTCGCCGACGTGAATGGCGACGGCAAGGCGGACATCGTGGGCTTCTCGGAGTGGGGCGTCATCGTGGCGCTGTCCACCTCCACCGCGACCACCGCCTCCTTCGCGCCGCCGGCCCTCTGGGTCGCCGACTACGGAGCGGACCCCAGCGTGGGAAGCTGGGCCACGGCGGATTACCCGCGGTACCTGGGCGACCTCAACGCGGATGGCCGCGCGGACATCATCGGGTTCGGCCATGACTACGTCTGGGTCTCGTTCTCCACCGGCACGACGTTTCTCCCGGCGCAGCGGGTCCTGAAGAACTTCACCGTCACCGGCGGAAGCTGGCAGGCCGCCTTCCCTCGCTTCATCGGAGACGTGGACCACGACGGGAAGGTCGACCTGGTGGGAAGCCGCCCGCAGGGCACCCAGGTATTCCTGGGCAAGACGTTCGACGCGAACGCCCTCGCGCCGTAGCCCCCTCGGAGTCACCGGAGCGGCGCCGTCCTCGCGAGGACGCCGCTCCGGGCAGCACTCGCGGAGCATGGGAAGGACAGGAGCCCTCTTGGGCGTAGCGGGCGGGAGCAGCGTGAGACACACGCCAGATTGGCTCCTCTCCGCGTTCACCGTCCACCGCGGCGCGGTCCATCCGGACGCGGTCAGCGCGCAGGGAGCTGCTGGAAAATCCCGGGAAATTCAATGAGCCAGGGAAAAACGCCCACTGCGTATAGGAGGGCCGGGTCTGGGCTGAGGCCCGGCCGTCAATCCATTGCATGCCTCCCGGGACCGTCATGTCATTGCGCCGTCTGTCGTTGTTGCTCGTTCCCTCTTGCGCGGCCTGGCTGGGCTGCGCGGAAGCAGGGCCTCCCTCGGATGAGGTGAAGGGTCCGGACGTCGTGTGGAGCGACCCCCGCGAAGGCACCGCGACGGTCAGCGACGGGGACCTGCTGCCGGGCTGTGGCGAACCCGACGCGGGGCCGGTGGAGCCGGACGCGGGCGTACCCGACACCTCCGTGCTGGTGACGGCCGACTCCCGCTTCCATGCGAGCACCGGCGTGACGGTGGTTCCCCAGGACCTGTCCACCCGCGACCTGGAGCTCCTCGTGCCCGACCCGAGCGGGGTGGGCTTCGACCGGCGCTCGGGCACGCCCGTGCCGGGCGGTATGCGCTTCGAGAACATCCCGGACGGGGAGTTCTTCGTCCGCTCCAACCACCTCTACTACCTGACCCGGGAGCGGCGCTTCGACCTGGGCGTCAACCGCGTGGGGCGTCCGGATGCCGTCTATTCGCCGGTCACCTACACGCCCGTGACGGCGGACCTGTCCCAGATGGATCCCTGGCAGGACTACGAGTCCATCAGCTCGCCGGGCACGCTCTTCCAGGTGGTCAGCGGCGACGTGGACCTGGCCGCGTCGCTCGACTTCACGGCGTGGCCCTCGGCCGGCACCACGTCCCATCAAGACCCGGACGCGTTCCTGACAGGCTTCACCGGCTACCCGCTGCCCGTCCTGGATCCGGCGAAGGGCGACCGGGTGTACGTCAACCAGCTCAATGCCGTGCCGTCCGGGACCCTGCCGAGCGGCGCGCCCATGGCCTACACCACGGTGACGAGCAGCCAGCACCTGCCGTCCTTCGCGTTCACGCCGGATGGCACCACGCCCCTGTCGCTGACGAGCAGCCTGCAGCCCACGCCCCGGAGCGAGTTCTCCATGGAGTGGCGCCTGTCCGAGTTCACCCGCTGGCGCGCGGACGTGAACCCGGACTCGACGCTCAGCCTGCCCATCTTCCAGGTGCTGCCCGTGCCGCACGGCCTGGAGGATGGCTGGGTGGGCTACCAGGGAGAGCTGCTCAATCTGACCCTGCCGCGCGGTGAGAACGGCGTCATCACGCGCCGGATGGCCTTCGGCAATCCCTATCCCGCCTCGTGGGGCGTGCTGGGGTACGCGACCTATACGTTCCGCGCGGGGGCCCCGGTCGTCGTGGGGGCCAGGGGGCACTACCCCACTGGCTCCATCACCGTCGTCGACCGGTTGGAGCACTTCATCGCGGGTCCCATCGTGCCGAAGATCTCACCGCCGCGGGAGGTGCGCATCGACGGCCTGGATGCCTACGTGTCGCGGTCGGTGGGCACCACCCAGCCGGTGGTGAGCTGGCGGCAGCCGGTCCTGGGCACGCCCCAGGCCTACAGCGTGACGCTCACCAAGCTCACCGATAGCTCCGTCACGCCGCCCGCGAAGCGCTTCTACGTGCCCGGTGACAGGACGTACCTGCGCCTGCCTCCCAACGCGCTGGAGCCCGCCTCCACGTACTTCCTGCGTGTGACGGCGGATGGCTCGCCGGGCTTCGAGCCCTGGCGTGCGCCCTCCATCAGCATGGAGCGGCTGCCCGGCTCCAGCGCGTCCACGTTCAGCGCCGCGTTCACCACGCCGTAGCCCGCGGAGTCCCGGGCGGGCCCGCCCGCTACCGCGCTGTCTGGCGGTGGCGGGTGAGGCACTGCGGGTGGCGCACGTCCACGGACCCGGTGAGCTTGCTGACCTGGGCTTGCAGCGCGGCGTTGCGTGAGCTGTAGACATCGCTGTTGGAGTCCGCGAAGAGCATCCGCGCTCTGGGGCGCCCCTCGCGCAGGGGCCAGGTGCGCACTCGCTTCACGTACGCCAACACCCGTCGCCTGCCTCCACACCTCCAGCACGAACGTCTTTTGGGTGGCAATGCAAGGCACACTCAGGGGCATGGGCGAACCACGTCGGAACGCCCGGTGTGGCAAGGGACTCATTCGCGTGAGAGCCCGCGACCTGGTTGTGGTTGCTGTTTCCGAGAAGCACTCGGACTTGAAATAGAGGTGAGGAGGAAATGCCGTCCCGCACGTTACTTCGAGCGGAAATGCAGAAACGCTTTCCGGAGCCCCACGCCCATCCTGGGCGCGGAGGCCTCAGCCAACGGCAAAAGGGGACAACACAATGAAGCGAGCGTCCATCGTTGTTTCGGCGGTGATGATGTCGGTCGGATTTGCCAGCACGGCCCTGGCGGCCCCCATCACCGTGAATGGCTACGTCTGCGCGGCGACGTACACCCGGCAACCCAACGTCACCTACGGCCAGGGCTACGTGGTCGTGCAGGTGAACACCGGGGCGAACTGCACAGGGAGCTTCGTCGGCAACTACTACTACCTGGGCTCGGGCGCCTCGGCCGCCGGCTACCAGTACAGCGAGGCCGAGCGCCTGGGCCTGTTCGAGCGCGCCACCCAGGCCGCCACCCAGGGCACGTCCGTCAGCCTGTACGTGGAAGGCGCGGGCATCGGCATCCTCAACACTACCTACCGCGGCAACTGACGGCGGACGGGCTATCGCGCTCCACTGACGAGTAGCCGCGCGGGGGACCGGCCTCGTTTCGGACCGGCAGAGTGATGGGAAGTGGTCGCGGGTGGGCACGTCAGCCCCCAATGTCAGGAAAGTTGTCGCCTCGGGGTTACGCGCCGAGCTGACGATGCCCTCCGCGCGCCTCGCTCACTGGCTTCGACGAGAGCATGGGAAGGACAGGCGCCCTCTTGGGCGTAGCGGGCGGGAGCAGGGCGGGAGGTGAGGGACGCTGACGGGGAGCCCATGAGCCGCACTCCGGGCCGGCGCGGAAGCCATTCATCTCGAGCAGACACACGCCAGTCCCGTACCCCGGGCGGAGGGGCTCCTACCTGGAGTCAACCCGGGAGGTGCTGTCACACCGTTGCGCTACAGTGCCCGCCGCTTCATGCCGCGTGCAGCCTTCTGCCGTCAGACAAGGAAATCCCGTGTCTTCACTGCGTTTGTCCGCAGTCCTCCCGCTCATGCTGGCGTTGCTCGCCGGCTGTGACTCCGAGCCCCCCACCAGCGTGTCCGGGTCGGGTGCGATGCAGCTGACCGTCTACACCGCCGCGGTCGTGCCCGGGGACGTCTCGCGCGTCACCGTCACCGTCTCCGGCGCGGACATGGTGTCGCTCTCCAAGGACCTGGTGCTCACCAGCGGAGCGTGGAGCGGAGTCATCAGTGACATTCCCGCGGGTCTCCAGCGCACCTTCGTGGCGCAGGCCTTCACCTCGTCCAACACCCTGCGCTACGAGGGGCGCGTCGAGGACGTCACCGTCACCGCCGGCGCCACGGGGCTGGTGACCCTCACCCTGCAGGATGTCTCCGCCCCACCGCCCTTCACCAACGAGGCGCCCATCCTCGACTCCCTGTTGGCCACGCCCACCACCGTGGCCCCGGGGGGCAGCGTCACCCTGACGGCCACGGCGCATGATCCCAACGCGGGTGACACCGTGAGCTTCTCCTGGGCGGCTCCCTCGGGCAGCTTCTCCGCGCCCACCTCGGCCAATACCACCTGGACGGCACCCACCCTGCAGGGCCCGGTGACCCTGGTGCTCACGGTGAGCGACTCGCGCGGCGCGACCCTGTCGGTGAACCTGACCTTGAATGTCTCCGCGGGCAGTGGCGCGAGCACCGTGAAGGCGGATTTCAACGTCGCGCCCAAGGTGGTGACCCTGACGTCCACCCAGTCCTATCTGAACGTGGGCGTGCAGACGGCGCTGTCCACCTTGGCCACCGACGCGGACGGTGACCCGCTCAGCTATCAGTGGAGCGCCACCTGCGCGGGCAGCTTCACGGGCGCGAGCACCGCCACCGCGACCTTCACGCCCTCGGCCCAGCCCACGGGGGCGTGCAACAACTGCCAGCTGAACGTGGTGGTGAAGGACGGCCGCGGGGGACAGAACACGGGCAGCTTGATGCTGTGCGTGTCCAAGGACGCCGTCGTGCGTGCACCGCCGACCATTACCCGCGCCACTCAGTCGAGCCAGACGGCCACGGCCGGCCAGGTGCTCACCTTCGAGGTGAACGCCACGGATCCCGCGGGCCTGGCCCTGAGCTTCACCTGGGCGGCCAACGTGGGCACGAGCGGCACCCCGAGCACGGGGGCCAGCGGCAGCATCCTCACCTGGACGGCGCCCTCGTGTCTCAACACGGGCGTCACCCCGACTCTCGTCGCCACGGTGGGCAACACCCTGGGCCTGAAGGCGACCCAGAGCTTCACGGTGACGGGACTGCCGGCGTGCCCCTCGGCCTTCTGGGCCGCGGCGAACTCCATGTTCAACGCCCGCACCGGACACGTGGCGGTCCTGCTGGGCAATGGCAAGGTGCTCGTCCCGGGGGGACGCAACAACATCTTGGGCCACATGGCGAACTCGGAGCTGTACGACCCGACCGCGGGCACCTGGAGCTCTGTCAGCCCCATGCCTTCGGATCGCTCCCGACATGCGGCGGTCCTGCTGGGCAATGGCAAGGTGCTCGTCTCGGGGGGAAGCAACAGCACGGGCTATCCGGCGGCGTCGATGCTGTACGACCCGGCCACGAGCAGTTGGAGCACCTCCGGCTCCATGTTCTCCCCGCGCTACCAGCACACGGCGACGGTGCTCTCCAATGGCAAGGTGCTCGCCGCGGGGGGATGGAACTCCAGTGGCCTTACGTCGGCGACGGAGCTGTACGACCCGGCCACGGGCACCTGGGCCTCGAGCGGCTTCATGGTCGTCTCGCGCGATGTCCATACGGCGACGCTGCTCTCCAATGGCAAGGTGCTCGTCGCGGGGGGGAGCAACAACGTCAGCTACCAGGCGACGGCGGAGCTGTATGACCCTGCCACGGGCACCTGGAGCGCCACCGGCTCCATGACCTCGGCGCGCGGCTATCACGCGGCGACGCTGCTGCCCAATGGCAAGGTGCTCGTCACGGGGGGCGCGGGCAGTAGTGTCCTGGCGACGGCGGAGCTGTATGACCCGGCCACGGGCACCTGGAGCGTCACCGGCTCCATGTCCGCGCCGCGCAACTCCCACACGACGACGCTGCTGGCCAATGGCAAGGTGCTCGCCACGGGGGGATGCTGCACCAGTGGCGCCGGCCTGGCGACGGCGGAGCTGTATGACCCGGCCACGGGCACCTGGAGCGCCACCGGCTCCATGGTCCAACGGCGCCTCGAGCACACGGCGACGCTGCTGGCCAATGGCAAGGTGCTCGTCCTGGGGGGATTCTCCGCCCTCGAAACCAATGCCGAGCTGCGGGCGGCGGACCTGTATACCCCCTGAATCCCAACCGGCTCGGGTGCCTGAGGTGGCGGCGGGGCTTTCCCCGCCGCTCACTGGAGGGCGAGGGGCGTCAGTCCGCGCCCTTGATGCAGGCCACGGGCTTGAGGCGCCTGGCCCCTTTCGCCAGGTTCGCCATCTCCACTGTCTCCAGCACGTCGTCGAGATTCTTGTAGCAGGGCCCCGACTCGTCCAGCGGCGTCACCCGCGTGTTGAGGAGGATGCCCGACTCGGTAGCCATGCATCTCAAGCAGACACACGCCAGCCCCGCCCAGCCGCCTTCCCAGGCGGGACGCGGCAGGGGCCTGGCCCTCTTGGCCCTGGCGGCTTGACCTTCAACACCTCGCGGCCTGGAGTGGCGGCAGATGCGCGCGACCCATGCCGTGACCGAAGAGCTCAGACGCACCCTGAAGGCGCGGAGTGACCCTCGCCTCGCCGAGGCGACGCGCCGCTACTTCCCCACGGACATCCGTGCCCTTGGGGTCCGCAACGCGGAGGTGCGGCGCATCGCTGATGCGTTCATCCAGGAGAGGGGCCTGTCGCCCGAGGACCGCCTGGCGGTGACCGAGGCGCTGCTCGCCCGGGCGACCCATCACGAGGAGGTGCTCCTGGGGTTCGCCGTGGTCCGCAAGGTGGTCGGGCGCTCGTTCGACGAGTCGCTGCTGGACCGCTTCCGGTACTGGTTGGAGCACTCCGTCTGGAATTGGGCCCAGTGCGACGACCTGTGTCTGACGGTGCTCTATCCGTTCTTCCTCACCCGGACGCCCGCGCTTACCCGAATCCAGCACTGGACCAGCTCCCGTTCCCCCTGGTGTCGGAGGGCGGCGAACGTCGCGCTCGTGAAGTTCGTGAGCCGCAGGATTCGATCCTCCAGGTACATGCTGCCCCTCGAAGTGATTCTCGGAAATGCACACCGGTTGCTATCGGACCCAGAGCCGTATGTGCAGAAGAGCGTGGGGTGGCTGCTGAAGGCCGCGGCGGACCACCACCGGGAGGCGGTGGTGGCGTTCATCCAGGAGAACATCTCCAGGATGCAGCGGGACACCCTGCGCTATGCCATTGAACGGCTGGAGCCGGAGCAACGGAAGGCGCTGCTGGCGCTGGAGTACAAGACATCCTGAACTCGCGGCGCGTCCTCGATGCCTCGGCAGGTGCGTGACTGCCTGAACGGTCCGGACAAGGTCCGGCTGCTGATACTTCCCTTGACCGAGCCAGGGGCTGTCTGCGGTTGCAGGAGCGTGCCCGCGTCACCGTGAGGGATAGCTTTCCTGGTTCTGCCGCCGCTGCTGCTCCTGCTGGCGCTGCTGCTCCTCATACTTCGCATTGCTCTCCGCTTCGGCGGCTCGGCTCTTCTCCAGGGCCTCGGAGGCGTCACGCGCGACGATGGGCGCGAGCTCTTCCAGTCCCGCGACCAGGACCGGGAAGGGCACCGCTTCCGTGTCCACCAGGATGGACCATTCGTCCTTCACCGATGAGCGTTCCGCCTTGAACGAGAGTGCGTCATGCGACCACTGCTCGGGGAGCACCACCTTCGCGCTCCTGGGAACGAGGCCCTTCGCATCGCAGGACGTGATGAAGACGTTTCGCCGGTGCATCTGCCGGTGATGGGATCGGGTCCACTGGTTGTATTCGATGACACACGCATCGACCGTGCGCAGTTGGGCCTGCACCGAAGCGAGCGCCTTCCGGTTTCCGACGTCGGTCTTGCCCGCGCCGTTGCCGAGCAGCTTCAACGCCGCGAAGACGCCGCCACCCATCGCCAGTACCACGCAGCCGAGCATGAGGAGGATCCTGGCCCCACCCGACTTCGAAGCAGCTTTCTGACTCATGGCGCGACATCCTAGCAGTGCGCGCCTTCGCGGGGAGCAAGCCGTGGTAGGTGGCTTCGCTTCAGACCTTCCCTTCCGATACGGAGCGAGTCATGCAAAGCCTCATCCCCTGGGTCCTGGTGTTGTTCTCCGCGACGGCCCTTGCCGCGGAGACGCGGCTGGTCGTGAGGGCTCGCGCCCGGGACGGCAAGTTCATCGGGACGTCCATGGGGGGCGTGCGCGTGGTGCTCCGGGATGGTCAAACCGGCCAGATGCTGGCCAGCGGCGTCACCGCCGGCTCGACAGGCAACACGCAGACGCTGATGAAGCAGCCCCAGGTGCGGGGCGCACCGCTCGCGGATGAGGCCTCCGCGAAGTTCACGGCCACCCTGGACCTCGCCGAGCCGCGGCTGGTGACGGTGGAGGTGTCCGGGCCTCTTGCTCAGCGGCAGGCGCTCGCGACCAGCACGACCCAGCTCTGGCTGCTGCCCGGCAAGCACATCGAGGGCGATGGCCTCATCCTGGAGCTGCCTGGCTTCGTGGTGGATGTGCTGACGCCCTCCGCTCACGAGTTCGTCAAGCTCGCGAAAGACAAGAAGCTCACCCTGCCTCTTCGCGCCAACCTCGTCCTCATGTGTGGCTGCCCGACAGAGCCCCAGGGGCTCTGGGATTCCACTCGGTATGAGTTGCAGGCCACGGTGAAGCACAATGGAAAGCCGCTCACCCAGCTCCCCCTGAAGTACGCCGGGAAGACCAGCACCTTCGAGGCAGAGCTCTCCGTCCAGCAGCAGGGCGCATACGAAGTCACGGTGACTGCGTACGACCCCGTCACCGGCAACACCGGAGTGGACTCCACCACGTTCATTGTCGAGGGGTGATGAGTTTGGAGATGCGTCAAGACAGGCATGGGGCGTCTTGATGCGGATGGCTCATGGGGGCATGGCGAGCTTCTCCCTCCTGAAGTTCCTGATGGGTCAGTCCTGCTGGCGCTTCCACTCGTCGTACAGTCCATGCTCGTCCGCCGGGCGCAGCGCCCGCAGCGGGAGGGACTGGGCTTGGGGCCCGCGAGCCAACTGCGCGTAGATTGGCGCCGTGGAGAGGCCGAAGGCTTCGCCCTCCTCGTTGGAGTAGGCGAAGTAGGCGCCCTGGATACCGCACAGGTGCATGGCGGCCAGACACATCGGACAGGGATGACCGCTGGCGTAGATGATGCAGCCACTCAGGCCGGCGCTGCCGAGGCTCTGGCTTGCATTGCGAATGGCCAGAAGCTCGGCGTGGGCGGTGGGATCCTTCGTTTGAATGACCTCGTTGACCGCGCGCGAGATCACCCGACCGTCGCGCACGAGCACGGCCCCGAACGGACGGCCACCCGACTCAACATTGGCGCGAGCCAGGGCGATGGCCTCGCGCATGAATTCTTCGGTGGACGGCTCCATCAGAGACCTCCGGCTGCGACGAGCAGCACACCGTGGCACGTGATTTCGGTTCAGCGAGGGCCTCTGCCCTCATTCACCCGCAGGACCAGGTGCCCGCAGTCCCGCAGATGCACAGGCCAGGAATCTGCTGGCCCGACTGGTTGTGGTAGCAGCTCTTCCGTGCACGCGGGGGCGCGCACGCGTAGCCCTCGAACACGGTGCAGTCCGGGATGACGATGGACGCTTCGGCTTGCGATACATGCTCCGCCGCGGGCGCGCCCCCCGGAGGACAGTTCGCCTTGCACGCGTTGAGCGCGTAGCCACACAGAACCTTGCCGGGGCCGTTGCCAGCGTTCTCCACCATGCACTGGTGGTACTCCGCCTGGCACTCGCTCAGGCACGACGCTTCCTGCACCCCTCTGGCGTCCGCCGCCGACTCCGGCTCCGAGCCACCGCATGCGGCCAGCAGCCCGGCCAACAGAACCGTCCCGAAAAATCCTCGCATGACGTCTCCCTGGTTGTACGGCCTCGCCAGGATATCGCGTCTTCCAGCGCCGTGGCTTCCTTCGCACCCTCATCGCCGTGCCACGCTCCACGACGTGCTGCGCAAGAACGGGCGACCCCGCCCTTCAGCCGGTCCTCACGGAGCTGCCTCCTGGCGAAGCCTCCGCGCGAAGAAGGACAGGATCTCATCTCGCGCCGCGAGGGTCGGCTCTCCGGCCGCGTCGATGAGGTGCGCGGTCACGACGCTGTGCGCACCGCCGACGATGCGCTCGAAGAAGGGTGGGGGCCTGGAGTTCGCGGCCGACGACGGCAGCACCCTGGGGTGGAAGCGGGGCCCAAGCGCTTCGGCGTAGGCGGCGAAGCGCTGGGCCGTGCAGAAGCGATCGCCGTCGAAGCGGTACGCGAGCACCGTCAGGTCTTCACGCTCGAGCCGCTCCTTCACGGCCGCGGCTTCTTCGGGGGCGATTTGAATCGCTCCCGGAGTGTCGAGCGGCAGCGAGGGCTGGCACAGGACGGGCGCCAGCACCGCGGGCTCGAGCATCAGGCTGAGCGCGAAGTTGCCGGTGAAGCACATTCCGATGGCGCCGACGCCGGGGCCTCCACATTCCTGGTGCGCGAGGCTCGCGAGCGCACGCAGCCACTGCGTCACAGGGCTTGACGCATTCGCCGCGAACGCGCGGAACTCCGCGCTCACGCAGGCCTTCTTCATCACGGCGAGCCCCGCCTCCGCCTGCGGATAGGCCCCATCCCTCCCGAACAACGACGGCATGTAGACCGTGAAGCCGGCATCCCGGACCCAACGTGCGAAGCGCGCGACGTGAGGGCTGATGCCAGGCATCTCGGCCATGACGATGACCGCGGGACCTCGACCGGCGACGTAGACGGTGCGCGGGGTCGCCTGAAGCGTGATGGCGCGCCGCTCGAAGTCATCCAGGGGATCGTCGGCGGTGGGCTCGGGGGCGGGAGGAGTCATGCCCGGACGATGCGGGAAACCCTCTCCGGTGAGCCAGTGGCGACGTTGACAGCTTTCGGTCTACCCTTGCCAGGAATGATTTGGCATGTCGTGCTGGATGGCGTGGCCGAGGGCCCGCTGGGTGTCGGCCTCGACGTGGTCAACACGGCCGCGCGCCTGCTGGAGTCAGGCCTTGTCCCAAGCGCTCCACGAGGAGCGAACCCACTGCGTCAACGCGTGGTGTCGCTGGATGGCCGCCCGGTCCGCTCCGGCACGGGACGCTCCGTCTGCGTGGACGGTGCGCTCAGCCTGCGAAGCGTGAAGGCGGGAGATGTGCTGCTGGTGCCCGGACTCTCCGCGGCCACCGAGCGCGCCGTCGAACAGTTGCTCTCCCGCGCCGACACCGCGCGCGGCATGGAGCTGCTCGCGCGAGCGGCGGCGAAGGGGGCGATGGTCGCTGCTTCGTGCTCGGCGACCTTCGTCCTGGCGGCGGCCGGGCTCCTCGCGGGACGGGACGCGACGACGACCTGGTGGCTGGTGCCCGCGTTCGCGCGCCGCTTCCCCCAGGTCACCGTCCGCGCGGACCGGATGGTCATTGAGAGTGATGGCGTCCTCACCGCGGGATCGGCCTTCGCGCACGCCGACTTGATGCTGGCCATCGTCGCGCGCGTCGCCAGCCCGTCACTGGCGCACCTGGTGGCTCGCTACCTCGTGCTCGACGAGCGCGTTTCGCAGGCCCGATACATGGTGATGGAGCATCTGCGCGTCTCGGACCCGGTGCTGCGCTCGGTCGAACGGTTCATCACCGCGAACCTCGGCCGGCAGTTGACGCTGGCGGAGCTCGCACGCGCCGCCGCCACGTCACCGCGCACGCTCGCGCGGCGGGTCCAGGCTGGCCTGGGCATGACGCCGCTCGAGTTCGTGCAGCGGGTCCGCGTGGCGCATGCCTCCCACCTCCTGGAGACGACCCGGGACTCGGTCGATGACGTCGCCGCCCGGGTGGGCTACGCCGACGCGGCTGCCTTTCGACGCGTGTACCGGCGGTACGCCGGCGAGAGCCCCCGCGGCAGACGGCCGAGGGGCTCCCGTCAGGGATGAGCTCCGAGCCAGTGAATCCGGCTCAGTTCGTCACCTTGGCCGTGCCCATGAGCGCGCGGTGATCGGAGCACGTCTCTCCGCGCAGGGTGGCCTCGATGTTGTTCCTCCCCGTCCAGTTGTACGAGAAGAACACGTAGTCGAGCTTCGAGTTCCACGGCTGGTTGCAGGCCGGGCTGTACTGACGTTTGGTCTCGCGGGGCGCCTTGAAGTCCGCGTCGATGAACGGGTCACCGTTGCCCAGGTGGTTCAACGTCTGGATGACGTGCGAGCTGGGCGCCGCGTTGAAGTCTCCGCCGACGATGACCCGGTAACCCGAGTTCATCCAGCTGGTCGCCCAGGAGCGGATTGTATTGGCTTGAGCCAGCCGCGTGTTGTCGTCCGGGCCCGAGCCAGCGATGAGATGGGTGCTGCAAGCCCGGAAGGCCCGGCCCTGCTTGGTGAAGTCGATGCAGATCATCCCGTGGCCTGAGTTCCCGGGGAGGTCGAGGTTGTATTGCACGGAGGGGCCGTACTCCGTCCGCACGGCGATCAGGTTGCCGTGGTTGAGCGCCCCGCCGACGCCCCCACAAGCCGCCTTGTACTTGGTGGGGTAGAACGCGGCCCAATAGCCCCGGGGATGGTTGGCGTTCCAGAACGCACTTGCCTGCGTCTGGCAGACCTCCTGGAGGGCGACCACGTCGGGTTGATTGGCGCCGCCCATCAAGGAGTTCACCAGGTCGATGGCGCCCGTGCCGCCCCCGTAGGCGAGCTCTCCCGCGATGTTGTGGCTGATCGCGACGATGTAGCCGGGGTTGACCAACGCAGCCGACTCCTGCGCCTCGCGGGACTCGGCCGGGGCCGAAGCCTCGCTCGCCAGCGCGACGAAGGGGGCGCATCGTCGGCGGCGCAGCCGCAGCCGATAAAGACGAGCGCAAGGGTGGCACTCCTCAATCGATTCATGGCGTTCAGATTACCCCCTCGCGCAACGGCTCACCCCGTGGATGGCTCCCGGGTGGCCTTGAGTCCAACCGGGAGCCCGCCCGGTCACGTCAGGGCGTCCTGTCGAAGTGGGCCTCCAGCTTCACGTCCGAGTAGGGCGTGCAGGCCACGAGCATGAGGTAGTAGTAGGCGCCAGTGGTGGGGGAGGGGACTTCCACCGTCTCGTCATTGCCTGGGAGATAGGGCCGGTAGTCATACACGGTCTGCGAGGGCCAGGTGCCGCCGCGGACATACAGGTCCGCGTTGCCCGTGCCGCCGCTTGCCACGAAGCGCAGGTTGCGCGCGCCGGGAGGCACATAGAGATAGAAGTAGAGCAGCGTGCCGGTGGAGGCCAACGGGCCCCGGTAGCAGTTGTTGTCGAGCTGCTGGGGGTTGGACGCCGTGCAGGCAGGAGTCGGCCCGGGGCCGGAGCCAGGGGGCACGCAGACACTCGGGTCCGCGGCCCTCGCGACGCAGTCAATCCACTGGTGGAACTCCGTGTCGTTCGCCGTGCCCAGCGCATCCAGGGACTGGCGATAGTGGGTGTAATTGCCCGCGCGGAACTGGTTGAGGAAGGTGTCCACCTGATCCGCGTGCCGCTCGAACATGAACCGCGTGGACAGATAGCCCCACGAGTACACGCGGTCGGCGCTGCTGCTGTAGTTGTTGCGCAGGACCTCGCTGAGCTGGAAGGCCTTGCTCTTGCCCAGCGTCACCGCGCTGGCGTTGTCGTTCTTCTTGGAGATGTATTCGGCCAGGCCCTCGATCCACCAGACGGTGGGCTGGCTGGTGCTCGTGTTGAAGTCACCCTTCATGTTGTAGCGGCCATCCAGGTAATGGACGTATTCGTGGCGCAGGTTCCAGACTTCGAAGGTGGGCCGCAGCCACTCCGCCTCGTAGGAGATGAAGCGGGCCTGGTTGCCGGAGGCGGCGGGGTCCCCTTCCAGGTACATGCCGCCATTGTTGGTATTGATGCCAAACAGCACGCCAGCGTAGTTCTGATAGTCGAGGCTGCTGTCGAAGATGATCACCTCCAGGGACGTGTTGTTGTCGTTGGCCACCGGCACGCGGTTCGTCTTCAGCGTGTCGTGGAAGTACGTCTCCTGCGTGGCGAGCTGGTCGCAGCTCTGCGTGAGCTGTGTCGCCGTCATGTGCTGCGCGCGCATGCGCAGGGTGGCTCCACAGGTGTGGGTGATGCCGAGCACCGTCTGTTCCACCGTCCGGCGGAAGTCGCAGGTGCCGTAGTACGCGCAATTGGCTTTGTCGTAGAAGTCGACCATCTCCGCCGCGCCCACCCAGAGGCCCGCCGAGGGACCTGTCATCGAGTGGTTGTCGATGACCGCCTTCACCTTGGGGCGCGTCAGGGTCTGGAGCGGTCCGGAGTGTCTGAGGAAGCGGGCCAGTTCGCGCGCCGCGTTGACGGTGAGGTACTGGTTGGAGGTGCCCAGCAGGTGTTCGGTGCGGGTGATGAAGGACTCGAGCGACTGGAGGATGGACGTGTCCGCCTGCACGGCCGCCAGGAAGGCCGCGTTGGAATGGCTCCGGTAGAGGACCTGGTAGACGCTGTTGGTGGCGCCGCTCATGTAATAGGACGCCTCGGTGGAGGCGTTGAAGCGGTCCAGCAGGCCCCGGAGCGTGCCCAGGTGCTGGGCTGCCTCCACCGCGCTGTCGATGAGGATGACGAACTCCCGCAGCACCGCGCCGTGTGCGTCGTTGACGTCCGTGAAATGGGTATTGGCGACGAAGGCCGCGAGGGCCGGACGGATGGCGTCGCGCAGCGAGGCGCCGTAGCTGCCCACCGTGCCTGACTGGTAGAACTGGACGTAGTAGCCAGCGCGCAGGAACAGGATGAGCTGGAGTGTCTGCGCGGAGTTGTTGCCCGCGTACTGCTGGGCGCTGACGGTGAGCGCGTTGGCGATGGTGACCATCCGAGGGATGGGGGCCCCGTTGATGCGAAAGAAAAAGGGACGCGCCCGGGGCAGACTTCCCCGAGCGCATCCCTGGAGTGTTCCCTGCTTCAACCGCGCGCGGCTCAGCGCGTGGGACGGGAGGGGACGCGGGTCGCGCCCGGGGTGGCCACGTCCAGCCGGCCGTACAGGCCCTGGCTCTCCTCCGCCGGACCCGCGGTGAAGAACAGCGTGCGGGTGGGCTGGTTCATGAGGCCGTTGCCGAACGCGAGCGCCCAGAGGCCGTCGATGACGATCGGCTTCCCGTTGGTGCCCTGGAGCTGGGCATCCAGGGTGCCCGTCACGGTGTCGAAGGCGTTGATGGTGCCGTCGCCAAAGTTGCCCACCAGCAGGCGCCCGGCGAACCGCCCGAAGCTGGCCGGCGCCACGGCCATGCCCCACGGCGCGTTCAGGCTGCCCGCGGAGATGAGCCGGCGGATCAGGTTCCCGTTTGAATCGAAGACGTTGACGTAGCCCAGGCCCGCGCCGTGCACGTCGTCCTTGCGCTCATCGTCCTGCTGCGCATAGCTCACGTAGAGGTCGCCGTTGATGTTCTGGATGCCGAACGGCGCGAAGCCGGCAGGCAGGTTCGGGTCCGTGAAGTTCCCGCTCAGCGTGGCGGGCGCGAAATTGCTGTCGAAGACGTCCACCTTTCCGTTGTGGAAGTCGGTCGCGTAGAGATAGGCGGCGGTGCCATTGTTCGCCAGGGCGACGCCCTTGTAGATCGCGTTGCTGCCGGAGTTGTCCACCGTGAGGATGGCATTGGCTGGGGCCGCCAGCGGAGACCAGCCAGCCACGACGCCCTGCTCCGTCACGAAGATGAAGCGAGCAGCCCCACTGGCGCTTCCCGAGGTGACCACGAAGCCCTCGGAGCCGTTGAAGACGACGCCCGTGGGGCTCGACGGAGCCGTGGCTCCCGTGGGCACCGGGATGGTGACCACGAGCGACTGCGCGTTCCCATCGCCGTCATAGAGGGTTGACACCCCTGTTCCGTTGTCGGCGACCCAGGCGGCGCCGAACGGGTTGAAGGCAAGCCCCCAGCTGTTGATCAGATTGGGATCCGGATGCTCCGCGGCCACGCTGCCATCGGAGACAAGGTTCCTCTGGGTGTACGTGTTGGGAAGCCCGCCCGGTGCCTGGGCGATGGCCGCTCCAGGCAGCGCCACCACGGCAAGCGACAATCCAAGCACATATCCCCCACACCGCCGCCCCAGTTCGCGAATCGACGTTGTCTTCATGATTCCCCCCTTGAGCTATCGCGCTGCTGTGACCTTCTCGTCTGGCTGAAACCTGAGAAGAGGGGCACTCCGCCGCAACAGGCCCTTTTGAGCAGGGAAATGACCGCCAGTGCTTATTGCCCGGCTTCCAACGCGTCATCCGACCCCGGGCCGGGTGCTATCCGCCGCGGCCTACGTTGCTCACCGTGGCCGCGTGACACGCGAGCAGGTCCGGGATGTTGCTGTGGACGCTTGAAGCAATCTTGCCGTGGAACTGCTGCCACCGGGTCGGCGGCACATGGAAGATGCGCGGGTCGCCGCCGGTGGACTGGTCGTAGAGGATGGCGCCCACCTCTCCCGCTCCGTAGGGAGGCGCCCCGCCGACACCGTCGAAGTCCCAGATCTCCCGCAGGTACCGGGACAGGCCGGGGGCTCGTGCCCGGATGTTCCGCATCAGGCCACGGCCAAAGCTGAAGTCGGAGAGCACGACGTCCTTCAGCACCACGGGAAAGGGGTCGGTGCGTTGCAGCGCTTCCGCCCTCACCTCCGTCAGGATGTCCAGGACGATGTCCTTCCAGTTCGCACCGAAGAGGCCCGTGCTCGAGTACGACGCGTTGTTGAAGAAGGGGACGATCGCGACCTGGTCGGAGCCGGCGATGGCGAACTGGGCCCCCATCATCTGCGCGTAGCGGAACAGGCGCGGCCACGAACCCGCGCGCGTCGGGTAGTCCCGGTCCGTCATCCCGGCGGTCCCCGGGCTGGGGTGACAGAAGATGTTCACGGAATCGAAGGACTGGATGCCCTTGCGAAAGCTCACGCCAAACCAGTTCGGCGCCTCGGCACCCTCGATCTCGAAGGACATGACGTGCACCGCGAACTTCTTGAACAGGAACTCAAGAGGCGTGCTCGCGTGACTGTTGCCCACGCTCAACGGAGACACGACGTGTCGTGCGTCCTCGATGAGGCCGGTCCCGCCGTGCTTGACGTCCCCTGCCGTGAGCGCGGGAAACGGCTTGGAGATCAGCTTGTATTTTCCCATGGTGGTCGTGGGCTACCCGTAGGGCGTCTCTTCATGGCGCTTGAACGGGTACGCCAGCTGGCCCAGGTAGGTCTCCGGCGGCTGGAACTTCGTGGTGCCGTACTTCGAGGGCCAGTGGGACGGCATGTGCGCGGTGCCGAAGATGACGTCGATGAATGACAGGAAGACAGCGAAGTTCTTGTCGATGCCTTCGTCATCGGACGTGTGGTGCCAGTGGTGGAACTCCGGCGTCGCGAAGATCCAGCGCAGGTACGGCCAGCGGTGGTTGACGTTGGCGTGGATGTACACCGCGTGGAAGGACACGAACACGAGGTAGCCGTAGATGGCGGACGGGTGGAAGCCCAGCAGGAACACCGGCACGAAGCCCGCGAAGCGGTTGACCAGGATGTCCACCAGGTGGCTGCGCGAGCTGGCCAGCCAGTCCATCTGCAGCGTCGAGTGGTGGATGGCGTGGAAGCTCCACATCCACCCGACGGTGTGGAAGGCCCGGTGCACCCAGTAGCTCACCAGGTCGATGACCAGCAGGATTTCGAAGAACTGCAACCAGATGGGCTGCGCGGCGACGTGCGCCTGGAAGTCGAGCTTCACGGCCCAGGACAGGAACACCTGCACGGGGATGAGCACCGCGAAGGAGATGAGCTGCACGCCCACGTGGCTGACGAAGAAGTGCTTGAGGTCGGTCTGCCAGCCGACGCGGAAGATCTTCTGTTCGTTCAGCGCCCACAGTCGCTCCATGGGGATGAACACCAGCCCCAGCACCAGCAGGTCCAACGCGAAGAAGTCCAGGCCCGCGCTCATCGAGCGCTGCGTGTGAGTCAGGGGCTCCGCCTCGCTGCCTCCCAGAAGCAACGCCACCAGCGCCAGCACCATGGCGATGCCGCCGTGCGCCTTGGAGCGCAGGGTCATCACGCTGAAGGTGCCCAGCAGGAAGGTGGCGATGATGGACACCTGGAGGATGCCCCGGAAGATCTCCAGGTGCTCCACGTAGAAGGCCCGGCCATCGTTGGACACGAGCACGTGAGGGAACAGGAAGCAGAACTCAGCGACCACGCAGAGCACGCCCAACAACCCGCCGGTGACACCGGCGCGTTTGCCCAGGTCGATGCGCCGGGCGGGAGCAAGAAGCATTTCCAAGGAAGACCGTCCAGAAGGAGTGCGGCGAGGCATGAGCCTACACCACCCGGGTGGCGGCGCAGGCCCTCCGGCGGACTCGCGCGTTGCTGTTCGCATCCCAATGCGTCAAGAGGGGCGGCATGGACCTCACGCTGCGGGACGAAGTGAACAGGCTCCTTTCGCCCGACATGAACATCACGGGTCTGGGTGACGTCAGCGTGGATTGGCAGTCGCAGGGCGCCGGAGTCCAGGCCCGCTTTCCGGACCTCCACGGAATCAGGCAGGAGATCAGCTACATGTCCCTGTCAGAGGCGAAGCAGGCGGGAATCACCCTGTATGGTGATGCCTCGTTTTCCATCGACGCATACCCGGTGGAGCGCTTTCAAGGCTTCGCGCATTTCGTGGCCGCGGTGATTGTCCAGGAGGTCCGCCGAAGTCACTGCCTGCAAGCTCCTGTCGACTGGCAACGAGCAGTTGTATGCGCTGGATTGCAGTGGCCGCTACGGCACCCTCTTCTTGCAGACGTCGTAGGCCCCTGCTGCCTGCTATCGTGGACGCATGAAGACCGTGGATGAATGGAAGGCAACGCTGCGGGCCGCGATGAAGGAGGCCCTGCGCAACCGGAACGCGCCCGCTTCGGCGGTGCTTCGGGAAACGCTCGCCGCCATCGACAATGCCGAGGCGCCCGACGTGAGCGTCGCTCCTGCTCCGGTCTCTGGCGGCATCGCCGGTGGCGTGAGTGGGCTCGGCAGTGGAGAGGTGGCCCGGTTGCTGTTGTCGCCGGAGGCGGTGGATGCGCTCGTCCAGCGTGAAATCCAGGAGCGTCGCGACGCGGTGGCGCTCTACACCCGACTTGGCAAGCATGAAGAGGCCCGGACGCTCCAGGCGCAAGTGGATGTGCTGCTGGCGCTTTGAGCGCTGCCGGTCAGCCAGCGGAGCCCCTGGATGACTCGCGGTAGGCGGCCGGCGTCTGCTCGTGGTGCCGCCTGAAGAGCGCGGTGAACGTGGCGGCGTCCTCGTAGCCCACCCGGTGAGCAACCTGTGAGACGGCTTCGTCGCTGGCGTTCAGCAACTCCCGCGCCCGAGCCAGACGGACCTCCGTGAGGTACGCCAACAGCGTTCGCCCTGTCGCTTCCATGTCTCGCGCGGTCACGAGCCTACCCGTGACAGAGATGCGCAGGTCGCTCGTCCAGTCGACCCCGGGATACTGATGCCGGCAGCGTCCAGGCTGGCCCAGTGGGTCGTGGCCGTATGGCCATGGAGCAGGCCTGTCTCCGCGAGCTGGTGGAGCGCGGTCCAGGGACCGCTCGCGTCCGCCTCCCGGTGTCCTCTCGCCGGTTGAACGGGCTTGGGACGCCGCACGGCGCCTTGATCTTCGCGCTGGCCGACATCGCTTTCGCCACGGCTTGCAACTCGCATGGCCAGACAGCCATCGGCATCCAGGCCAACATCACGTACCTGACCGCGGCGAATGACAGTCCCCTGGAGGCGACAGCCCGCGAGCTTTCACGCGGCAGGAAGCTGGCCACGTATGAAGTGCGCGTGCTCGACTCCGGGGAGCGGCAGGTCGCGGCCTTCCAGGCGACTGCGTATCTGAGGTGAAGAGGTGACCCCGGCTGGAGTTGGGATGAACGAACGTGCGAGATTCATCCGGAACTCCTTTCACGAGGTGAGGACCCCATGAAGCAACTGCTGGCAGTGGCTGCGTTCCTGGCGTCGGGTCTGGTTGCGTGCGGAGGCGATTCCAGGCTGGAAGGCACCGGGAACGAAGTCCGGCAGCCTTCGGTGGTCTCGGATTCAGGCGGTTCCGTGACGGCGAGCGCCTGCACCCAGCATTACATCCCCAGGCTCACCACCTATTGGACCTCACTCCCCATGCAAGCCGATGGGCAGGTCGGTGAGTGCGAGCTGGATGCGTCCTGCTATCCCACCTGCTGGGGCGTGGAGAGCGCCTATCCCGTCTATAGCGACTACTTCTACTGCACGCATTGTCCCTGAGGCCCTCGCTCCCGCTGCACAGCGCGGGAGCGTTTGGCCTACCTCGCCTGGGCGCGTGGAGGCTGCAACGCCAGCACGGACGGCACGAAGTCGGGCGCGGCCAGGCGCAGGAGCCCCATCCCGATGCCGGCAAGTCCCAGCATCAATCCTGGCGCCTCGGTGAACCTCGGCAGGCCGCAACGCCACGCTCCGTCCCGGCCCTGAGCCAGCACCCGCGCGGCGCGCGAGCGCGCGGTCTCTTTCCAGGCCTCGTCGCCCAGCACCTCTCCCGCCAGGTGCAGCACCTCCAGGTTGCCCACGTCCCCGTGGCACAGGCTGTGGCTGCCGCCGAAGCCTTCCCGCTGCACTGTGGCGAGCCCCGCGCGAAGCTCGTCGCGCAGCCGCGCATCGTCCAGGTGGCGCAGCGACAGCAGCCGGGCCAGTGCTCCGCCCGCGGCTCCGTTGCACCAGGCCGTCATGAAGCCACCGGGCACCAGCGGCTCGCCTTCCTTCGACGTGCGCAAATCCTTCCAGTTGCCGCGCTCCGGGACGAACAGGGCCCGTTCGAAGGCCAATCCCTGGCGTGCGGCCTCCCGGTAGCGCTCGTCGCCGGTGAGCGTGGCCAATTCCAGCAGGGCCCAGACGAAGCCGGCCGCGCCGTGGGCCAGACCCGTGAGCGCGCGCCCGGCCGCGGGCACCACCCACGCGCGTCCACCGTGTTCGGAGTCGCTCGCTGTCTGGAGCATCCGCTTCCCGCACTTGCGCGCCAGCCGGAGCGCCTCCTCGCTGCCGGTCTGTTGGTGGAGCCGCGTCAGCGCCAGCGCGGTCCCCGCGACGCCCGCGACCAGATCCAGCGCCGTGTCCGCGTCGATCTTCGCCTCCAGCGAACCCAGGCCCGCGTGGACCTCGTCCAGCATCGCGGTGTCGCCCAGCGCCACGGCCAGATGGCTGAGGACGTAGATGTTCGCCGCGCGCCCCGTGAACACCCCCACGCCGGAAGGGTCCTGGGACGCGGGCGCGCGCCACTGCTCGCGTACTGGCACGGACGCCCTGCGCGCCAGCGCCGCGAAGTCCTCCCGGCCTGTCACCGCCGCCAGGTAGCCGTAGAAGAGCGCCACGCCCCCCACGCCGTCGAAGAGGTCCGTGCGCAGGGGTGTGAGCCCCCAGCGACGGCGCTCCAGGTCCTGGATGCCCACGCCAATCCAGCCGACGTCGTGGGCGCCCTGGATGGCTCGGGCCGCCAGCAGCTCGCCCAACTGCACCGCGCCGGCCAGGCACGCCTCGGCCGTGGCGGGCGGGGGCAGGGCATCCACGGCGGCAGTGCACGACGCTCGGGGCGCCACGGTCTCCTGCTCGCGCTCGAGCGTCACCAGCGACTGGCGGATCAGCGCCACCTGATCGGCGCAGTCCTTGGGGCCCAGGTCCTCCAGCAACTGGCGCGAGCCTTCCAGGCCGGCGTGCGGCAGGTGGTCCGGGATGCAGCGCCCCCGGCTGTCCCAGACGTGGCGGGAACCCGGTCGCGCGGTGAAGACGGGCACGTCCCCCAGCCGGAGGTCTTCGTGCTCGGAGGGCGTCAACGTCGCCAGCGAAGGGCGCACGCGGACCTCCGCCCACAGCTTGTCGAGCAGCTGATCCCGGTCGAGCGCGTCGCGCAGGAAGTCCGGGTGCAGGCCCTCCTGGAGGAGGAAGCCGTAGCGCATCGTCGCCCGCGCGATGTGGCGCACCTCCACGTCGCGGAACCCCTCGAGTGTCCGCGCTACCTCCTCGCGATGCTGGAGAAGCAACGCGTAGGTCTCCTGGAAGCCCTCCTCGATGCACGCCCCGAACGCAGTGACGTCCACGGGCTGGCCCTCGAGCAGCGGGCGGTTGTGGGCCGCCGCCGTGGTCGGCTGCCGACGGACGACGTGCAGGGTGTCCCGGGCGCGGTCCTCCAGCGTGGGCGCGGCGTGGGGGAAGAGCTGGCCGGCCTCGCCGCCCAGGCCGCTCAGCTCCACGCCGGCCCGGCCCTCCCTGCCGAACATGAGCGTGGGCAGCAGGCCGCTGCTGAGCACGGACCGCTCCAGGAAGCGCGCGGCGCGGGACACCGCCGTGTCGTCAGCGCGCGGGGCGGGCAGTTGGTGGAAGAGCCCCTCCAGGTCCACCAGGACGGGGAACTCCCCGGCGGCGAGGAGATTTCCGGAGTGCAGATCCACCCCGCGCAGCAGATACAGCAGCGCCAGGTGGCTGCCCTGCCGCCAATAGAAGCGCGCCACGGCGTCGCGGTCGGCGCACCCGCCGGTCTCGACGTGCTCCACCCAGCCATGCGACTCGCGCGTCAGCACCTTCAGCCTGCGGTGCGGATGGCGCAGGCCCCAGCGCTCCAACTGTTCCAGCAGGTCCTGGTAGCGGGCCTCGACCTCCAGCGACCGCGGCTTGTAGACGACCCGCAGGCCGGAGCGAAACGTCAGCAGCGCCACGCTGCGGCCCTCGCGGTGCAGGTCTCCCGCGCCCGTGCACGCCTCCACGAGCGGCCCTGGATCCACGTCCGCACCGAGCACGGCCACCAGGGCCTCCCGGTCCTCCGCCAGGTGTGTCAGCAGCTCCAGGCTCGTCTGGATCCACCGCTCCAGGGCCGTCACCAGGAGCCGCGCCAGCACCGGGTACTCCTCCAGGAACGCGGCGAGCCGGCCCGGGGCCTCCAGGTGGTGCAGGGCGAAGTGCTCGAAGCGCGCCTGGGGTGTTTCGCCCCGCAGTTCGCCGCGCAGCCGGGCCACGTTGAGCTCCAGCACCAGCGACCGGGTCGCGGTCTGCATCAGCCGCTGCTCCAGCGCGTCCACGAGCCAGGCTTCGGCGCGCGCGTCCAGCAATGCATCGGCGGCCAGGACGCTCCGGGCGGCCAGCGCATCAACGCCAGCCCGCAGCCGGCGCAGTCCCAGTTGGAGGAACCGGCGCGTCAGTGCGGGTACGCGCATCCGTGGGCTCGGATCCACGGGGGAGGGGAGGGCGACGTCGGCCGCGCGGTCCGACAGCACCTCTTCCAGGAGCGGCAGCCACGTCAGGGCTTCCGGCCGCGTCGTGCTTCCCGCGAGCCTGCGCACGAAGGACGCCGCGTCCAGCCCAACGCCGCGAAGCCGCTCGTCGAAGGACGCCTCATCCCCCAGCGTGCTGCGCCGCCACGCCTGGAGGCGCGACTCGGCTTGCGGGAGCGACGGGGCGGAAGGGTCCTCTCCCGCGGCCTCCCGCTCATGGAGGAAGGCAGCCCGCTCCCACGCACCCATCTTCGAGCCCTCTCGCATGCGCGCCCTGCACGTCCGTCTGGACTTGGAAAAAGACAGGCGCGAGGACCGGAGCCCCCGCGCCTCGAGTGAAACGGGACGACTCCTCGTGGGAGCCGCCCGTCACACACCGTCCATCAGCACAGGGAGAACGTCAGGTTGGTGCAGATGTACTCACAGGAGTTGGTGGCGGTGAAACCGATGTCGATCCTGCCGCCGACCACGTCCATCAGCTCGGTCTCGCTCAGCTCGTTCAGCGTCGCGCCGGAGGGGTTCGCGGGCAGCTGGGTGCGCTGCTCGGCGGTGAGGCTCTCGCGGAACGACGGGTCCTTCCAGGCGCGGATGATCATGTCGGGGGTCATCATGTTGGGCCGCCTCCTTTTTGACGGCCCACCCAGGCTAGCCCGCGAACTCCGGCTGCTTCAAACGTCCGCGGCCTTTTCATGTATCACCGGGTGATGCCGGTGTGAGTCGCGGGCGCCCCATTTCCCATGGCGCGTGGGAGGGAAATCACGCGTGGTGAAGAGCCATGCGCGAGACCCCTCCAGGACTACGTCTCGGGTGGGGCTTCGGGGGCTTTCTGCATCGACTCACGTGCGCGAACCCGCTCCTCGCGCTGCTTCTCGACCAGCGCTCGCGCCTTCTCCTTCTGCGGTTCCTCCAGGAGTGCTTCGACCTCGCCGTACGCCGCTGTCTCGTTGGCCTCCATCGCCTGGAGCAGGAGCTGTTGCCGCTTCAGTGCTTCTTCGCTCACGGGTTCGGGAGGTTGGGCTGGCGGCCTGTACGGAGGCCGGCCTCCGCGGCCCGCGGGGCCGACCCTGACAGGCATGGCTCCCGGCGGCGGATTGCCTCCCATGGGGGGCGTCCAGATGGCCCGGAGCTCTTCACGCAGGGGCCTGTTGGTCACGGTCAGCGCTTCGTCCCGCTGGCCTATCTTGATCAACTGGTCGGTGCTCAGCCCCAGCTCCTGATAGTTCTCGAGCAGCAACGCGAGGGGTGACTCGAAGAGGATCCTCGGGGGCGGCTGCCTTCGCTGCTCCACCGGCGGGGACGATGCGCAGGCAGTAACAAGGGTCACCAGCAACAACCACGGCGCGAGATGACGCGGCGACATCTGTCCTCCTTGGGGCGTGTGCCTTCTCTCTATTTTGATATCGCGTCCCATGGAAGGACCACGAGGTCCTGGTGTCAGCAGCACTGACGTAGAGTGCACGGGTGATGTCCCAGCCTGACGACTCCTCCGGCCTGAATGACGGCTACGTGTACCGCGAGCGGATTGGCGCCGCCTCCGTGGGGTGCACCACGCTCGCCCACCTGTCGGACAAGTACCGGCACTCCACCGAGGAGGAATGGCGTGCGCGCTTCGTGCGTGGCGAGGTGCGACTGGACGGCCTCATCGCGACCGGCGACGAGGTGCTGCGGGCCCACCAGGAGCTCTGCTGGCACCGGCCGCCCTGGCGGGAGCCGGAGGCGCCCGAAAGCTTCGAGTTGGTGTACGAGGACGCTTCGCTGCTCGCGGTCATCAAGCCGAGCGGGCTGCCGACGCTGCCCTCCGGCGGCTTCCTCAAGCGGACGCTGCTCTCGCTCGTACGGCTGCGCTGGCCGGAGGCGTCCGCGCTGCACCGGCTGGGGCGCGCGACCTCGGGGCTGGTGCTCTTCTCTCGCACGCATGAAGCCGCCGCGAAGCTCTCAGGCAACTGGCGCGAGGGCGACGTGGAGAAGCGCTACCGGGCGCTCTCGGACGGGGTCGCGGCGCAGGAGTCCTATGACATCCACACGCCCATCGGGCTGGTGCCGCACCCCGTGCTGGGGGCGGTGCACGGGGCGACCGCGAAGGGCAAGCCGTCACACAGCCGCGCGGAGGTCCTGGAGCGGCGTGAAGGGCAGACCCTCTTCGAGGTGCGCATCCACACGGGCCGCCCCGAGCAGATCCGCATCCACCTGGCGGCCATCGGCCATCCGCTCACGGGGGATCCGATGTTCGCCTCGGGAGGTCTGCCCCGCGAGCACGCGCCCGGCCTGCCCGGAGATGGAGGCTACCTGCTCCACGCGGAGACGCTCGCGTTCACGCACCCCATGACGGCGGAGCGCCTGCGACTGTACGCCCCACCTCCGGCCGCGTTGAGGATGGCGTCGGAGTCCTGAGCCCCGACACGCAATGGCCTCAGTAGGAGCCCCAGCGCGAGGGAAGCGGCCCGCTCCATTGCGTCTTGAGCCCCGGAGTCGTCAACGGCGCGGTGCCACTGATGCGCATGATGCTGGAGTTCTCGTTGAGGCTGGACCAGTCCGCGGCGATGTTGCGGCAGTAGCGGTCTTTCGCGAAACCGGTGGTCATGTCGTGGATGCAGGGGGTGGCATCCCAGACGCGGTCCGCTTGCAGGCGCTGGACGGCGGTGACGATGCTCAAGGGCATCTCCCCGGAGGCTCGGACGAAGGGAACGCCATCGACAGGCACGCCCTTCGACGACAGCAGCTCGAACGCCTTGCCGGAATAGCTCAGCGTGCCAGGCATGCTGAAGTCCCAGGCACTGGCGCTGAAGGGCGCGGTCTGTCCACAAGAGGCCGCGTTGCTGGGAGCGTCGGTGCAGGTGCCGCCGAGGTGAAGCACCAGCACGGCGCCCGTCTCCACCGTGTATCCCTGGGGGAAGGTGAAGGCGAAGTCGGCGTTGGTGAGCTCCTGGAGGGAGATACCGGTCAGCGTCCCGCCAGTGACGGCCACCAGTTCGATGAGGTCCTGCGGGGCGTCTGGGTTGATCTCGGTGATGCGAAGCGAGGCTTCCGGCGGAGGCTCACCGCCATCCAGGGTGCCCGTATCCGAGTCCCCGGCATCCGGAGCGCCCGCGTCGCCGGAGCCCGCGTCGCCGGAGCCCGCGTCCCCCGAACCCGCGTCGTCGGACGTGCCTGCGTCCACGCCCGAGTCATCCGCACCTGCATCTGGCGAGGACGCCTGAACGCAGCGTTCCTCAACGCAGACGATGTCGGGGCCCCGGGACGCACAGTCCGCTGTGTCCGTGCACTCTGGGGCGGAGCAGGCGGAGACGAGTGGGAGCAAGGCAAGGGCTACGAGTCTCGGGCGGAGCATGGGGAGGACCTGGATGCGCGGTGGGGGGAGCGCAATGAAACATAGGAGAAATGGGAGCGCTGTTGGGAAGGGGAGCGCTGGCCCGGCTCCTGGCCGCCCGCCCCCTGGAGATGGAAAGTGGCGTCGCGCCCCGCCGAAGTACAATGCGGCACTGGTTACGACTCGCCTCCCCGTCCTTCGATCCTGCCCCTTTGAGCCCGTGCGAGCCGCCCCCCGCATGACTTCTGTGTGATGTCACGACGCACGACATGGATGATGGGCCTGGGCGCCCTGGTCTTCCTGGGGGGGCTCCTGCTCATCCGGTGGCACGGCGGCCGTGGATCCTCGGCCGTGGCCCGGCCGGGAGCGGCTGTCTCACTGGAACTCGTGCCCCGCGTGATGGAGCCTGCGTCCCGCCGTGAGGGCTTCCTGGGCGTCATCGTCGCCAGCGGCAGCGTGGACGTGGCCGCCAGGCTGGAAGGCACCCTCGAACGCGTGAACGCGCAGGTCGGAGACACCGTGCGCCAGGGCGCGGTCCTCGCCCAGCTGGACACGCGGGCCCTCCAGCGCGAGCTGGCGGTGGCGCAGGCCTCGCTCCAGGCAGGGGAGGCGGAGCAGCACATCGCCTCCATCGCGCTCACGGAGATGCAGGAGCGGCTCCAGCGCCGCTCCGACCCGCAGCAGCGCGCCCTGGGGGCCCTCTCCGAGGAGGAGCTGGCCACCGCGCGCTTCCAGGAGCAGACCGCCGTGGCCCGTTTGCGCGCCGCGGAGGCGATGGTGGCGGAGCGCAAGGCGCGCGTGGCGCAGATTGCCCAGAAGATCTCCGATGCCTCCGTCCTCGCGCCTTTCGACGGGCAGGTCGCGAACCGCTACCTCGACACCGGGGCGATGGTGGCTCCCGGCCGCGCCGTCTTCCACCTCATCCGCTCCGGAGCACAGCAGGTGCGCTTCGCCATTCCGGAGGACCAGGCGGCGAGCCTTTCGGTGGGCACGCGGCTGTCCGTGGAGGTGCCGTCCCTGGGGCAGGTCCTGGAGGGGAGGGTGGAGAACCTGGCACCGGAAGTAGACGCGGCCTCGCGCATGCTCCTGGCCATCGCGAGCGTGCCGCGCGAGGGCCATGCTCCGGTGCCCTCGGGTGTCGTGGTGCGGGTGTTCGTCCAGAAGGACGCCGCTTCCCAGGCGGTCACGCCATGACGTCCAGGCCGAGCCCGTATCGCAAGGAGGCGCTGGAGTACCGGCAGCGGGCCCACGCGGAGTCCGGGGGCGACCTCTTGCGGATCAGCCCCGCGTGGACCCGGTGGGCCTACTGGGTGCTGGTGGGCGCGCTGGCCTGTTCGCTGCTCTTCTTCTGCGTGGGCACGCTCTTCGAATACGCGGCGGGCCCCGCGCTCATCCGCGTGGAGGGCAAGACGGACCTGACGGTCGCGTTCTCCGGCGTGGTGCTGACGGTGGACGTGCAGCCCGGCCAGCGCGTCGTCGCGGGCCAGCCGCTGGTGCACTTCGCGTCCGAACAGGAGCAGGGGACCCTGGCGCGCATCTCCCGCGAGTTCGAACTGCAACTCGTCCGCTACCTGCGCGACCCCTCGGATGAAGGGGCACGCCAGGCGCTCACGGGCCTCAGGGCCGAGCGCGAACTGGCCCAGGCCCGGCTGGAGGAGCGCACGCTGCGAGCACCCCACGCGGGCGTCGTCGGGGATCTGCGGTTGCAGCCCGGCCAGTACATCTCCTCTGGCATGCGCGCGCTGTCGCTCCTGGGGGACGACGCGACGGTGGTGGTGATGGGCTTCCTGCCGGGGCAGTACCGTCCGCTGCTCGTGCCGGGCATGGACCTGCGCCTGGAGCTGCAGGGCTTCGCCTACGAGTACCGCGACCTCGTCATCGAGTCCGTGGGGGATCAGATCATCGGGCCCGCGGAGGCGCGGCGCTTCCTGGGCTCGGAGCTGGGGGACGCCATTCCCTTGGAGGGAGCGCTGGTGCTCGTGCGCGCGCGGCTGCCGCTGCGGACGTTCGTCCGCGAGGGACGGACCTTCAACTACTACGACGGCATGCCGGCGCGGGCAGAGGCGCGGGTGAAGTCGGAGAGCATCCTGCTCACGCTCGTTCCCGGACTGAAGGAGCTGCTGCCCCATGGCGGATGAATCCGGACGGGGGCTCGTGGAGCGCTTCCCCGCGCTGCGGAGGCTCCAGGCGGCGGCGCGCGGGCAGCGCATCCCGGAAGTGCGGCAGATGACGCCGGCGGAGTGCGGCCTCGCCTGTCTGGCCATGGTGCTGGGCTTCCATGGCCGGAGCGTGGGACTGGACGAGCTGCGGCGCGTGATGGGCACCTCCCAGGACGGGCTCGCGGCGGCGCACCTGCTGACGGCGGGACGCGCCTTCGGCCTGAGGGGGCGGGGCGTCTCCGTCGACCTGGACGGAGTGCCCTTCCTGCCCGAGGCGTCGGTCCTCCACTGGAAGTTCACCCACTATGTCGTCCTGGAGCGGTGGGCCTCCGACGGCGTGCACATCGTCGACCCGGCGCAGGGCCGGCGCTTCGTGACCCTGGAGCAGTTCCGGCAGTTCTTCACCGGCGTGGCGCTGCTCTTCGAACCCGGCGAAGGCTTCGTGCGAGCCCCGGGCAAACCCAAGCGCAGGTCGCGCTACGTGGAGAAGTTCGCGCGCCAATCCCAGACGCTCACGCGGGTGTTCGTCCTGTCGTTGATGTTGCAGGTCCTGACGCTCTCCATCCCCCTGCTGACCGGCCTGGTGGTGGACCGCGTCGTTCCCCGGGGCGACTACCACCTGCTGCTGGTCCTGGGCGTGGGGCTGGGCGCGCTGGTGTGCTTCCACCTGCTGACCTCGCTGGTGCGCAGCCACCTGTTGCTGGAGCTGCGCACGCGGGTGGATTCGGACATGACGCTCGGGTTCCTCGAGCACCTGGTGTCGCTGGCGTATCCCTTCTTCCAGGCGCGCGCCGCGGGCGACCTGATGGCGCGCCTCAACGTCACCGCCACCGTGCGCGAGGTGCTCTCCTCCAGCCTCGTGTCCACGCTGCTGGATGGCCTGCTGGTGGTGCTCTACTTCGTCATCCTGACCGTGGCGAGCCCCGGAACGGCCCTGCTGGTGGGCGCCCTGGGCGCGTTGCAGGTGCTGGTGTTCGAGGTGTCCCGGCGCCAGCAGCGCAGCCTGCTCGCGCGCAACCTGGAGCTGGAGGCGCGCAACCAGAGCTACCAGATTGAAATGCTGACGGGGATGCAGACGCTGAAGGCCTTCGGCGCGGAGCACCGCGCCGTGCAGCACTACTCCAGCCTCTTCGTGGACGTGCTCAACGTCTCCCTGGCCCGAGGCCGGCTGACCGCCTGGGTGGACGCGCTCTCCGGCACGCTGAAGTTGAGCGCGCCGCTGCTGCTGCTCTGCATGGGCGCGCTCCAGGTCCTGGAGGGTCGGATGAGCCTGGGGACGATGTTGAGCCTCAACGCGCTGGCCGTGGCCCTGCTCACGCCCCTGGCGAACCTGGTGGCCACGATGGGGCAGCTGCAGCTGGTGGGCAGCTACATCGAGCGGATCGATGACGTGCTGGACACCCCGGTGGAGCGCGATCCGGCGCGGCCGGAGGCGAGCGCGGAGCTGCAGGGACGGATTGAAATGGAGCGCGTCTCGTTCCGCTTCGGCACCCTGGCGCCGATGATCGTCCAGGACATGTCCGTGCGCATCGAGCCCGGGCAGTTGGTGGCGATTGTCGGGCGCTCCGGCGCGGGGAAGAGCACGCTCGCGAACCTGCTGCTGGGGCTCTACCTGCCCACGGGAGGACGGGTGCTCTACGACGGAGTCGACCTGGAGCAGCTGTCCTTGAGCGCGGTGCGGGAGCAGGTGGGAATCGTCCTGCAGGAGCCCTCCTTCTTCGGAGCGACGCTGCGCGCGAACATCGCGCTCGGCGACCCTTCAGCGCCCCCGGAGCGCATCGTCGGCGCGGCGAAGCAGGCGCAGATCCACGATGAAATCATGGCCATGCCGCTCCAGTACGACACGCCGCTGGCGGACAGGGGAATGTCCCTGTCCGGAGGCCAGCGGCAGCGGCTGGCCCTGGCCCGCGCCCTGGTGCGCGACCCGAAAATCCTCCTCCTGGATGAAGCGACCAGCGCCCTGGACTCCGTCACGGAGCACCGGGTCCAGGACGCGCTGGCTTCACTGAACTGCACGCGCATCGTCATCGCGCACCGGTTGAGCACCATCCGCAAGGCGGACCTCATCCTGGTGATGGAGGACGGGCGCATCGTCGAGCAGGGGCGCCATGAGACGCTCGTGCAAGGGGATGGCGCCTACGCCCGGCTGGTGTCAGCCCAGCTCTAGCGTCCGCGCGTCATGATGCCGCCCTGCTCCAGCAGCCCGAACAACTCCAGCAGGGACTCCACGGGAAAGACATAGCCATACTCGGCATGGGCCGCGTCGCGGATGTCCGCCACGGAGCGCTTGCCGTCGGCGTAGCTCGCGAGCGCATCCGCCAGTTGGTAGAAGCGCAGCTCGCTCTCCCCCTGTTCGCGCAGGGCCGTGGACGCGGTGTTCATGGCTGCCTTCACAGTTTCCACCCGGGCCTTGGATTCGGGGGGCGCGCTGCGCTCCAGGTCATCGAACGACGCGAGCTCCTGGCCCTTCACGCGACGCGGAACGAAGGCCCGTGCCTTGCGCTCGGCTTCGCCAGGTGAGGGCTCCTTCAGGGACACGCCGCGCGCCTTCCCGTCCGCATCCAGGCGCTTCAGGGCCTGGGATTCAGCGGTCTCCAGCGCCTGGACCATCGCCTTCACCGGTTCGGCGGGCGCGCCCAGGGCCAGGCAGGAGCGCAGGGCGTCGCGTTCGCGCTGGTAGCCCGCGCGCACCCCTGCTCGGGCCAGACGGGCGAAGCCGGGCACCTGCGCGGCGGGCGTCGAGGCCAGCTCGCGGCGGGCCCGGAACTCGTCCTCCGCCACGCGCTTCGCGCCGTGCACCGCCACCAGGCGCGAGAGCTCCAGGGCGCCCATGCCTTCGGCCCACGCGGCCACGGTGATGCCGGCCAGGCCCGCGAACGCCGCGCGGTGCAGCTGGGTAGGGTCCACGTTCTCCGGCCGGTCGCCGCTGGTGTGGTAGGCGTCATCGGGCCACGTGGAGTAGGCGACGCCCGGGATGCCGTGGTCGTTGAAGAGCTGGTGATCCGAACCCCGGCCGTAGCGCTCCATGTGCGCATCCATCGGGTCCTGCGAGCCGGTCACCGAACCGATGCGGAAGTCCTTCCTCGGCGGGTAGGCCACCCCGTTGAAGCGGTTCATGAAGGCGACCGTGGACTCAGACACCGCGTTCACGAAGCTGCCATTCCAGTCCGGCGTATAGGAGACCTGGAAGCGCGAGTGGACGCGGGTCATGCTGGCGCCGAGCATGTCGAAGTTGAACTGCGCCACCCGCCGCACCGGATCCGCGCCGTGGTGTGAGAACCAGTCGCGGGTGCCCTCGAACTCCGGCAGCCACAGCACGCGCAGGGTTCGCACCGGCTGGGGCAGCACGCCCTTGCGGATGAGCGTGGTGTACGTGCGCACCAGCTCCAGCACCGTGGCGGAGCCGGAGGCGTTGTCGTCGGCCCCGGGCTTGTAGTGGTCCAGGTGGGCGGTGAGGACGACCTCCTCTCCCGCGAGCGTCCCGGGAATGACGCCGCTGACGATGCTGAGGTGTCCCATGGGCGCTTGCGTGGCGACGCTCACGTCCACCTTCACCGGCCCCTCCCGCAGCTGGGCGCGCAGCTCACGCCCCTGCCGGTCGGACACCATGAACAGGAAGGGCGTCCGCGCGCCCTGCGGCATCAGGCTCCGGGGGACAGCGGCCCAGCCCACCTGATCCGGGAAGTCACCGTCCATGCGGTGGGGCGCGTTCCACGGCGGCGTCGAGTAGGACGAGACCACGCCCACTGCGCCCAGCTTCACCACGGCGTTACGCAGCGCGGACGTGGGGTGCCCCCGGGTGAGCACCACCTTGCCCTTCAGGTCCTTGCCCGCGTACTCCGCGTCCTGGGTGCCCGTGCCCACGTCGACCAGCTCCAGGTCCGTGCCCTCGAAGCTGCCGCTGCCGGTCGCCAGGGCCATGGGCAGGTCGGCGTAGGACGTCACGCGGTACCGGTGGCGACCGGCCACCCACAGCTCGCCGCGCGTGGCCCGCCACTGGGGGCCGTCCTTCATGGCCTCCAAACGGACGGCCTGGAGCCCCGCGGCCTCGGCGGCGGTCTTCGTCCAGGCGGCTGCCTCCGAGTAGCCATCGAGGCTGTCCCTCGCGATGAGGGACAGCCGCTGCACGCCGTCATGGATCCGGTCGCCCGAACTCTCCTGGATGAGGGCGCGCACCACGTCGTCCCGAAGCACCAGTCCGGTGGTGGGAGAGATGGGCCCCAACGGGGACGCGGGAGTCTGGGCGGAGGCGCTGAGTGAGACAGACAGCGCGAGGAGGGCGAAGGGCAATGGGCGGAATGTCATGGGGTGTCTCGGGAAAAACTAGCACCAGCTCCACGGAGTCACGTCCCCGGATTCAGCCTCAACCGACAACCCTTGCGTTCCATCCGCTTCGAAGCGGGAGAGAAGATCGGTGCATACGGCTCGGGTTGGAACGCGAGCGTGACCCTCAGTGGCTACGAGTTCTGATTCGACTTCCGCCACTGGGGCCCGCGGCTCATTGGCTCGTGGGGAAGGAGGGAGCGGGCTCCCTCCTTCCCTGGACTTCAGTGGCTACGGGCTGAACGTGCCAGTCAGCACGCTGGCGCGGGCTCGGGGCAGGGCGCGCTTGAACGGGCTCGTCGCGAGGTCCGAGCCGGGCTGGTACCAGCTCTGGATTTCAGCGAAGTACGTCTGGCCCGACAGCAACACGCCCGGGGGCAGGTACACGCTCTGGAGATCCGTGTGCAGCGCCGCCACGCGCGTCGCGGTGGTGGAACCGTTGCTCGTGCCCAGCCGGAAGATGTTCACCACGTAGTTCGTGGCCGTGCCTACCAGCGGCTTCGACCAGCGCAGCGAGGCGTCAGTCCCCACGCCCGTGAGGTTCTGGAACGCACCTCGCGTATTCACCAGGGGCGCCTGCACCGGTCCGACGAGGGGCTGCACGGGCGCGGCGGTGAATGCGCTTGCCTCCTGATCCACGCGGATGTCCACGCCCATGGTGTAGGGCGTCGCGGTTCCCAGCGCGTAGCTCTTCGTGAAGCCCGCGGCGGCGAGCGCCACCTTCTGCCACGTCGCCGGGAGCGCGTTGTTGTACGTCATGCTCCCCGTGACGATGTCGGTCCGCTGCGTATCAGGATTGAGCTTCACGAGCAGTGGCTGCCCGCTGATGGACGCGAGCGCCGTGCCCAGCGCGGCCGGCCGGGCGGACATCCAGATCTCGTTGTACGTGCTGACCGCGCCCGGGTTCACCTGGGTGCGCATGGCTTCGAAGGCCGAGCGTCTCCAGTCCACCGCGAAGGTGCCTGTCGCGGTGGGCTGGGTGAAGGTTCCGCTGACGGAGGCGGGCTGGCCCTCCACCTGCGTGATGCTCGCGTCGAGCACCTTGTGCATCGCGCGGTAGGGCACTCCATTCGCGCTCGTCTGCCACCGCATCTGTACCAGCGAAAACACATCCCCGAGGCCGCTGTCGAGCAGCACCGGGTTGAGCATGTCGGAGTAATCGAAGCTCAGCCCGGAGAGCGACGTGGCGCCCGCCAGGGGGAACCCCGTGACGCCGCCGTTGACGTAGCCGAACGCGCCCGCGTTCAACGAATACACCTCCAGGTAGTCCCCCGGCTGCCAGGGAGACAGGCCGGTGGCGGACACCGTCACGGGAGTGGGCAGCGAGACGAAGGTGCCATCACGGCCCCACTCCGTGGAGCCCAGGTCGAACGTGCGGCCGGTGCTCACCAGGTAGCGCGAGCCCAGCTTCAGGTAGATGCGGCCGGAAGGGACGTTCGGCACGGAGAGGGTGCCGTCCGCGGAGCCCGTGCCCGGGTAGGCCGTGAACGCCCCGGTGGTGGAGTCCCGCGTGTATGCCACCACCGACGTGGCGGACTGGTCGTACGGCTTCGTCTCGTTGCCCGACGTGGCGACGAAGGTGACCGGGCTGGTCCCGGTGACCTGGGTGATCAATCCCTGGGTGAGCTGGGAGGTCGTGTCCGCGGACACGGCGGAGTCCACCGCCTCGGCCTCGTCGAGACCCGCGCATCCAACGCCGGTCATGCCGACCAGAAGCCCGAGGGAAACCAATGACATATTCATTGTGGAGGGAGCCCTTTCGGCGGCGCCCAGAATGGCGCCGCGCAGGGAGATAGATACCGCGCCGGTCTGACATTTCCGGGCGCGCTTCGATTCCAATTTTCCCTCGGGGCCGTGAAAACAAACGCGCTTGTCGGCAGGTGATTCCGGCAACGGGCCATCGGTGGTGTTTCTGCGTGAGCAGGAGAAAAAAGTCTTGGCGGACTTTTCTTTGGCCCTGTCCGCTCATCCCCGCGCCTCGCTGCCTTGCGCCCCGTCAGAATGGCGAAGGTCGAGTCCGGGCAACGCCCGCTTCATCACGTGCTCGACGGTGGCCTGACGCCGGGCCCGGTCATGCAGCCTGCGGTCCAGCGAGGGGTCCGCCTGGGCCGCCTGTTTCACGTCCTGCCGGCTCAGTCCCATCCGCACGGGGAGAGAAGGGCATCACGCGGTCGTTGTGGAAGCCCACCACGTCCATCAGGACGTCATCCTCGAGCGTCACCTCTTCACCATGCTCGCCGACGCCTGGTCCGAATCCGCCGCTGTCTGACATCGAGCATGGCGGTCAAGAGCCGCTCCAGTCCGCGCAAGGCCACCGCCGCGGCGGAAGCCCCGCGTGCATCGCGATGCACAGGTGGGCGCCCTCCTGCACACCGGGGCGCTCGTCCTTCCCCTGGGGGGCGGTTGCACGCGCTGGCACATGCGTTGCTCCAGGGAGGGCATGGTCGAGCTCATCGCGGTGTTCGTGTGTTTCATCGTCCTTCTGGGACCCATGCTCTTCGTTTCGGGAATCGTCGTCATGATGAAGGGCGCCGGGACCCGTGGGGGCGTCCTGACGATCCTGGGCGCCACGACGATGGGGCTCGTGTACTGGGCCTACAGTGCAATCAGTCACATGAACTTCTCGAAGGGACGCGTGCTGCGTCTCAAGGGGCGCGCTCGCGTGGCCCGCCGCGCCCTGGGAGACGGCTGGGCGGACGACGCCGCTCCAGAACTCGAAGGGCTCACGCCCTGGCAGCGGACCGTGCTGGGGGAGGCGTGGCTGCACTCCGCGGGCATGGAGCACGCGTCGGTTCCTGCCTTCGCGAAGCTGTCGCTCAAGCTCTCCGCCCTGGGCGCACCTTCGGAGCTGCTGGAGGCGTGTCACCTGGCGGCCCTGGACGAGGTCCGTCATGCCAGGCGGTGTTTCGCGCTCGCCCGGGCCTACTCGGGGGTGCCCTGGAGCGCGGGAATGATTCCGGAGCTGGGCCAGGACCGCCCCCAGCGTCCCAATCCAGGCGAAGGCGACGAGTGGTCGCGGCTGGTGCGCGGGTCGTTGCTGGATGGGTGCCTGGGTGAAGGACTCGCAGCCAGCGTCGCCGCTGAAGCGTCAAGGCGGGCCAGCGACCCGGTCGTGCGGGAGACCCTGGCGGTCATCGCGGAGGATGAGGGACGGCACGCGGAGCTGGCCTGGGATGTCATTGTGTTCGCCCTGGAGCGGGGCGGCGGCAAGGCGAAGCAGGCACTGCGTCAGGCATTGGATGCGCTGGAGACGCAAAGGACGCCCTCGCTCCCCAGCATCCCGGGAGTCGATGAGTCCTTCCTGGCGCGCAACGGTGTGTTGCCCCAGGCGGAGCTGGGACGGCTGATGGAGGAATGCATCCAACGGACGCGGGCGAGAGCCATTGGGTCGGAGTACGCCCCGACGCCGGTTACTGCTTGATCCAGCGCGCCGCTGCCCAGGTGGCGAGGAAGCCTGGCGGGAGAAAGGCCGGCGCCACTCGCACGATCCATTCCAAGGTCCAGATGTCTGTGGTCCTGAGGCCCACGAAGCCCACCAACACGTAGATGACAACCATCACCAGTTGAGCTCGCCAGGTGCATCCCCGCTGATATGCCCCGGTGAGGACGATGGCCGCTCCCACCGCGGCTCCCGCGGGCGCCGAGTGCGCCGCGACGAACAGGGCCAGCTCGAAGAAAGGCATCCATCCCTGAAAGCCAAAGAACATCATCAAGACGAGGGTCGTCGCGGCGACCGCGTAGGGGATTCCGAGGACCCCGCCTTTGAGCATTCCCTTCAGCATCTGCATGCAGCCTCCTGGAACCCGGAGGTTGCACGGAGGCCTCTCCCGCGGGAGTCCGGGTCCCATGAACGGTCCGTTTTCCGCCTCCAGCCGTCGAGAATGCGCGGTGAGTCGCGGTGCGCTGGTGACCGGGACCGGAAGGGCGGGAGGCGGACGAACCCGACGTGATGACGCGGCGGAAGTAGAGGCCTCTAGCGGGTCAGGACGGTAGCGACGTGGAGGAGTGCTTCGAGCTTCTCCGCGTCCAGCTTGCGCGCAAGGTAGAGCAGGCGGCGCAGGGCGGGCACTTCGTCCTCGCGCGCTCGCGGACGCTGGCCCTTGCGGCCTCGCACCAGGGCGGTGAGGCCGAGCATGTCCTCCGGAGACACCTTCAGTTCCGTGCAGAGACGGTAGAGCGTCGGAACGCTGGGGAGCATCTTCCCGCGCTCCAGGCGGCTGTAGACGGTGGAGAGGAGGCCCACGCGAGGGCCCACCTCGGTTTGGGTCAGGCCCTGCTCCTCGCGGGCGGCGCGGGCGACTCTACCGATCGTGATGGCCAGTTCTTCATTCATGGGATCGGCTCGGAAGCAGGTGGAGGTGAATGCGCGCCTGAGGCTCCCCATGCGCCGCACGAGGTGTAGCAGACGACGTCGGCCGGAGGATGCTCCATCCGGTCAGGGAGGCCAGGGGGTGGGGCAGGCAGGTAGTGGGTGCGTGGACTTGAAAGAAACAGAAGAGTGAACCTGAAAGAACTCCTGTGAGAGGAGGGGCATCAAGAGGAATGCCCGGGCTCATCGTGTTTCTGGTAGCGTCCCCAGCCCCGCTGGGAGGACGTCGCATGCGAGTGGCCCTGAGTCCCGAAGGAAGGACGCCATGAGGCCGCCGCCCGCCATCCTGCCGCCCGGGGCCGAGGTATTGGGCTACACGGTGGAGCGCCAGCTGGGGCAGGGGGGCTGCGGCACGGTGTACCTCGCTCGCAACGCGGGGCAGCCCTTCGCCATGAAGCTGCTGCACCTGCCGCGCGTGGGCGAGCGGGCGGAGCGCGAAATCTCCATCCTCTTGAAGCTGCGCCACCCCAACGTGGTGGGCATCCAGGGCCACGGCCTGTGGCCACCAGGGGCGCCGCAGTTCGTCATCATCGTCATGGAGTATGTGGATGGGCGCCGGCTGGACGTGTGGGCGGACGAGGAGAACCCCACGGCGCGGCAGGTGGCTCGCGTAGTACTCGATGTAGCGCGGGCACTGGCGGCTTCTCACGTGGCGGGCGTGCTGCACCGGGACGTGAAGGAGGCCAACGTCATGGTTCGGGCTTCGGACGGCCTGGCCAAGCTGTTGGACTTCGGCATTGGCGACTACGAGGGCGCGCGGAGGCTGACGGTGGACATCCTGCCGCCGGCGACGCCGGAGTATCGCTCCCCGGAGGCGTGGCGGTATTTCCGGCAGCACGCACGCCTGGCCGGAGCCCAGTACAGCGCTGGTCCTTCGGATGATTTGTGGGCCCTGGGTCTTGTCCTCTACGCGTTGCTGACGGCGCGAAAGCCTTTCGATGGAGTCGACGACGCCAGCTTCATCGAGGCCGTCATGACCCGTGAACCGGTGCCGCCGCACGAGGAGAATGCACGGGTGCCTCGAGCGCTGGGCGACGTGTGCTTGCGCCTCCTGGAGAAGACGCCAGAGACGCGCACGTTGAGTGCCCTGGCCGCTGTGACGGAGCTTGAGCGAGTGCTGGTGCACGCGGACGCGGCGTGGGACGTGCCGCTCTGCGACGCCTTCGGTGAGGACACCGCGACGACGGAAGGGGGGAGGGACAGCGAGGAGCGGTGGAGGCTTGCACCGATGTACCGTCCTCGTCGTGGAAAACGCCCACCGCCGCCAGGACTCCCTCCGTCCGCCGACGCGGCGACGACGGCGAGCGGGACCCCCGTGAAGGCCGCGCCGAAGCCGCGAGGACACTCGCGGGCCTGGACGAGGGTCGCGCGGGTCCTGGGGCTGCTCGCGGCGGGGGCCTCGCTGATGCTCTGGCCGTCACGAATGGCTCCGGTGACGCCTCCCCGTCAGGAAGTAGCGCCCTCTGGCAAGTCGCCTCAAGCTGACCGCGCCGCGGCTCCCATCGGGCCGGAGGCCACCGCCGCGGCCGTCGCACTCCCCGCGACGCTCCAGGAGGTTTCAGCCACCGTGACTACGCAGCCGAAAGACACCCTGCCCCTTCAGCTCCCCTCTAAGCCCGCGAAGAAGGGCCTGGGGATCATGGCCCGTGCGGTGAGCGCGGCGGCGGCCTGCACGGCACTCGCATGCCCTGGCACCCAGGTGCGCCCTGCGCCTCCTCCCGAGCCGTGCCCGGTGGGAGCCGCCAAGGTCATGGAGAAGTTGGGTATCAATATCGGGACAAAGGAAGACGCGCTCTTCGTCGTCGACGTGCCCAAGGTGATTCCGGTGCGGGAGGGACCCACTCAGTTGATCCTGATCAGCGATTGGGGGGACATGCCGCGCATGACAGTGCTGTCAGGCCGGCTCATCGTGAGGGACCGCGTCTATGGGCGTCTGACCTGGGCGACGACGCGGAAGGGCGACAGCTTCCCCGTGTGCATCGAGGTCTACGCGGAGGAGGGCGAGCGAGGAATGGCTCGAGAACCCGGAGACGACTCGGTCTCCAGTGCCCGCATCTACACGACAGCTCGCGTGAAGGCAGTGGGCGAGTTCGAGTAGCAGAACCCTCTGGGAGCCGCCGCCGAGTGCCTTCATCTTCCTTCATCGTTCTCCTGGGCCTCTTGTTCGTGGGCGGAGTGGCAGACGCTCAATCCACGGTTCTGGCCACCCTGCCGGGCGCGCGGCGCATCGAGTTGGCCCCTGACGACGCTCGACCCGCGTCCGAGATCGTCATCAGTGCGAACGTCTCGACAGGCCTGTTCTTTGACTCTGACCTGCTGCGCGATGGCATCGAGCTCGAAGGACGGGACCGCTTCTCCCTCGTGGATGTGGGGCAGACCACCCTCCGGTTGGTGCCCTCTCCGCGCGTGACGGCTGGCGAGCAGTTTCGACTGGTCGTGCGTTTCCAGGATGGAGCCGCACCGAGGAGTGCCACCTTCCTTCTGCGGGCGCATCCCGCGAACGCGGAGCCGCTTGTCGAGGTCTATCGTGGGCGGCGGACGGTTGAGACGTACCAGCAGGAAGCCAGGGAGGTTCGTGACGCGCTGGTGCGGTGCCAGCAAGAGCGCGCCCACCTGATGGCGGAGCATGAGGCTCCGGCCGGTCTTGCAGGCCTCATCTCCACCAAGGCATTGGATGAGCACGGTGTGGCCGGATGGGTCGTGACCAAGGACGTAGCCCAATCGGCTGGGAATGTGCTTCGGGCAGCCATCGTCCGAAGCTACCGATCCTCGACCAGGGTGGCCGTGGAAATCCATCTGGCGGTGAACTCGGGGGCCCAGACCTGGATTGGAAAAGGGGCAATGCTTCGAACCAAGGCCGGCGTGGAGTTGAAGGTGCTTCGCCTGTGGCAGGAGCACCCCATTTCGACAGGAGAGATCGGCCGCGTCGTGGTTGAGGCCGAGGCTTCAGCGGCTCTTGTTCAAGGGCCCTTCTCGCTCAAGCTGTGGGAAGAAGACGGGCCTCGGACCCTCACGCTCACCAACGTGACGTTCCCCTGACCTGGAGGAACGCCTCGCGGGGCTCGGACGACGCTCAGGGGACGTACCGCTCGGCGGTGTTCAGCGCCACGCCGCCGTCGGTGCCGCCGATGATGAGCACACTCCCAGATTCCAGCCACGTGGCGGTGTGAGAGGTGCGCGCCGATGACATGGGGGCGATGGGTTCCCAGCCGCCATCCCGCCGGAGTATCTCCGCGGAGGCACGCGGCTTCGCGTAGGAGGTGGAATACCCGCCCGTCACCAGCACCTCGCCCGAAGGCAGGGCGGTGGCCGTGTGGAGGAAGCGGGCTTCCCTCATGTCTGCCTGGGGCGTCCACGAAGCGCTGCCTGGCTCGAAGAGTTCCACTGACGGGAGGACCGTTCCAGGTGAACCCTCGAGGGAGCCGGTGACCAGGACCTGTCCAGAGGGCAGCAGCGTGGCGGCGTGCCCGTTGCGCCCATGGCCCATCCGCTGCGAAAGGAGTCGCCATCCTCCATCCGGTGGGTTCGAGTCGTAGACCTCGGCGGTCGCCTCCGCTCCGTTGCGATGGTAGCCACCAATGGCCAATGCCACGCCACCGTCCAGCAGGGTGAGCGTCAGCATGTTGCGTCTGACGTTCAGGTCCCCTGTCTTCGTCCAGGAGTCGTTGTCCGGAGCATAGAGTTCGGAGGTGTTCAGCCCATCGGCATCCGAGCTGCCGCCACCCGCCACCAGCACCTTCCCCGAGGGCAGCAAGACGGCGGCATGGGAGGCACGTGCTCCGCCGGGCATGGGACTGACCGCGGTCCATTCATTCGCACCCACGTCATAGATTTCAGCACTGCCCAGCGCGCCACCCGTGGGTCCCCTGCCACCGACCACCAATACGTTGCCATTCCGCAGCCGGGTGGCGGTGTGGTCCATGCGAGCCGTCCCCAGGTTCCCGCCGGCACTCCAGCTGTTGGAGGCGACGGTGTAGATCTCCGTCGTGTTCGTCGGGTTGACCGCCGAGAGGTCGCCCGTGCTGCTTCCGCCAACAACAAGCACCCGGCCGTCTCCCAGCGCGGTGGCCGTATGGCCTGTGCGCCGCATTCTCATGGAGACCACGGACTTCCACCCCGGCGGTTCGCGCTCGTCATCGGGAAGGCCCCCGTCAGGTCCTGCGTCCTGCCCCGCGTCCCCTC
>NZ_RAWR01000260.1:0-13027 GCF_003986945.1 Corallococcus sp. AB018
GTACTTCCTCCTGCCCTTCGACATCCGGGGGTACGTCTACTACCTCAACACGCGCTACGCGCACCTGGCCGCGGCGCTGCTGGTGGCGAGCATGCCGGCCGCGCGCGCGGACTGGCGGCGGCCGTTGGGGCTCGCGGCGGCGGGGAGCGCGTTGCTGCTGGCCTTCGTGATGGGGCGCGGCTTCCAGAACTTCTCCCAGGAGGCCCGCGAGTTGGAGGCGCTGTCCGGCCTGGCCGCGAACCGGCCGAAGGTGATGGGGCTGGTGTTCGACCCGCGCTCCAGCGTGGTGCGCTTCCCCGTCTTCATCCACGCCGCGGCGGTGGTGGCGCGCGAGCGCGGCGGGGTGCCCAACTTCACCTTCGCCACCACGCCCCACTCGCCCCTGCGCTACCGGGGGGAGGTGCCGCCCACCTTCCCGTCCGAGTGGCGGCCGCAGGAGATGAACCAAGCGACGCAGGGCACCTGGTACGACCACTTCCTGGTGCGCGGGGTGCATCCGTCGCGCGTCTTCGGCGCCCGGCTCCAGTCGGAACTGGTCATCGTGGGACAGAGTGGAGGGAGCTGGCTGGTGCGGCGGCGGTAGCGCGTGAAGTAGAAACCCGGCGCATGAGCCCTGCCTCCACCGAGCCCCGTCCCCTGCTGGATGCGTTGCGCGCCGGCACACCCCTGCCCGCCTTCCCGGAGGCGGACGTCGCCCAGGCCCGGAAGCTCGCGGACGAAGTGGGCTCCGCGACACCCGCGGCCGTGGAGGCCCTGCCCGAGGCCCTGGCGGGCGCGGTGCTGGAGGCCGCCGTGCTGGCGGGCCAGGTGGCGCTGCCGGAGGCCCTGTCCGCTTCGTCGGTGAAGCCGCTGGCCAAGGCCGCGAAGAAGGCGCTCTATCGGCTGCGCTCGCGCGGCGTCACCCCGGCGGAAGCCCCCAGGGAGGCGCCCATGACTCCGGCCCCGGAGACGCTGCCCACGCTGGTGACGGTGGTGTCGTCGGCGGGGCAGTACGGCCTGCTGCTCACGCGCGTGGTGCGCGGCGGCGTGGAGCTGCTCCAGGTCATCGCGTCGGATGAGCAGGGTGTGCTGGAGCTCAACCGCACCGAGCAGAGCCGCGGGGACATCCGCCGCATCCTCAAGCACGGGCTGAAGAACGGCTTCGGCATGGAGGTCTCCCGCGAGGAGGGGGCCCGGCTGCTCGCCGAGGCCGCGGCCCTCAACCTGAGCACCCGCACGCCCTTCCCTCCGGACCTGGAGGCCGCGCTGCGCCACCACGGAGTGCAGCCCATCCACGTGCCCGAGCCCCTCCCCGCCCCCGAGCCCGACGACGTGCGCCATGCCCTGGAGGGCGATCAGCTCCACGCGACGCCGGAGATCGCCGAGTGGATGCCGCCCGACGCGGAGATGCGGGGCCTGATGGAGCAGGTGCAGGCGCTGGCGTCGAGCCCGCTGGCGTTGAGCGGGGCCCAGCGCCAGGAACAGGTGCGGCAGCGGGTGCTGGACGCGGCGAGGGCCTACTTCACCCCGGAGGTGCGCCAGCGCTACGCGCGCCGCCTGTGGCGCATGGCGGCCTTCTTCGACGCGACCGGGCGGGCCCTCCAGGCGTCCATCGCCCGGGGCGAGGCGCGGCGCCTCTTCCACGGACTCGACGAGCCCTTCTCGCTCTTCGCGGAGACGCTCTTCGCCAAGGTCGTGGTCCTGGCTGCGGCGGGTGCCCAGGCCCAGGCGGCGCAGGGCGCCACGGCCCCCGAGGCGCCTCCTGCCGCCCTCACGGGCGAGCGGCGCAGCCCCGGCGGACTCATCCTGCCCTGACGGCGCCCCTGAGCCGTCGGGAGCCGCCGTCAGCGGGGCCCGCGTCCCGGACGCCTCGAAGGCGCCCCGGGAGCGGGCCCGCTGGCATCAGAGCTGCTCCGTGCGGGCGCACAGGAGCAGGTCCAGGTTCTCGTGCTCCCAGGCGAGCGCCCGTTGGTAGTCGTGGAAGCGCTTCTCGTGCTCCATCAACTCCGGCGGGTGGATGCAGCGCCGGCCGTCCTCGCCCCGACGGGCTCGGTAGACGTGGTGCAGCATCTCGTGGAAGACGATCCACTCCACGAAGTACCGGGGCACCAGCGGCTGATCCAACGCCGGGTGGATGCGGATGACCTTCGAGTCCGCCGAGTACGAGCCCATCTTGATGCTCTTGCGAGGCCCCTTCACCCGGGGCGCCGGCCCATAGGTGATGGCCGCGTCGATGCGGCTCTGGAAGTAGCGCTCGTTGAGCCGCTCATAGATGCGGGTCAGGTCGTGGTAGCGCCCCACCGGGGACAGCCGCAACCGCTTGCGCATCTGCGCCGGGGACAGCCGGCGGATGAAGATGCGGTTGCGCTCGATGTAGCGGTCCAGGAGCGCGCTGGCGTCCGGGTCCCCCTTGCGCACGAAGCTCGCGAGCGCCTGGAGCACTTCGTCCGGTGCGGCCAGGAACATGTGGTGCAGCCTCAACCTCCACAGCGCCCGCTGGCGTTGGAACGTCAGCATCGTGTGGGTGTTGTCGTGGATCTCCACCGCCACCTTCCCCCGCAGCCGCGTGCGCAACCTGCGCTCCAACACGCGTCGCCACACCTTCACCAGTCGGTTGGGCTCTGGGGCGACCGGGAGCTGCCGGGCCACCCTCCCCGCGGGGTAGGTCCTCTGTCGGATGATGTTCTTCTGCTTCTTCGCGCGAGCCATAGAGGGGCCGGAGTCTACGGACCCCTCTGACATGTGTAAACGCGCCCGCTTGGTGGAAAACCAAGGAATTCCAACGACTTAAGGGCACTCAAGCGTACCCGGTCCTACGTGTCCTCCGGGGGGTGCGGATGCCGCATACGCGTAAGTCGCCGTGCCAATTAGCGTCGCCTGCGGCATGGGACCCGGAGCGTCTGGAGTTCCCCGGTTACAGGTCGGACGTTGTAGGTCTCGATGCCCCGAGGTGCACGCCGTCCCGGGCAGGTGTACTGGACGCGGAGCGGGCCGGGAGCCAGGGCGACCACCTGGTTGATGGGCAGCTTTCCGCCCCCCGGCCGGCCAAGCACGGTGCGCACCGGGGCCTCGAAGCGGACCTCCACGGTGGCGGGGGATAGGGGCTCGGCGGGTTCGGCCGGGGCCGCGGTCGCCACGGCCGGCGGGGCCGCGGCTTAGGTGCCCGCCGCGGCCACCGCGATCCCTGAGTCTGGCGGGCTCGCGGCGGTGTCCGCGAGGGCGGGTTCAGCGGGCTGCCGCGCGGCGGTGTCCGCGAGGGCGGGTTCAGCGGACTTCGGCGGCGCGACTTCGGCCGGAACAGGAGCGGGTGGCGCGGGCGCCTTCACGGGGGCCGTTCCCTGGGGACCGGGCCGCGCCGGGCCTCCCGCCGGAGGCCCCCTCATGGGCGCGGGAGGCGCCTGCGCTTCCGGACTGAAGAAGCCCATCATCCACGCGAGCCCCAGGCCCAGCACGGCCACGAGCACCACGCCCGCCACCAGCACGATGGCGCGCGACCGCCGGGGCGACCGGGAGGCGTCGAGCGTGTCGGGCCCCTCGTCGTCGGAGTCCTCGTCCTCGTTGACGGGCGCGCGCACGACCCGACGGGGCGGCGGCCTTCGCGGCGCCTGGAACCCGACGGTGGACTCGTCGTCGTCCGGGTCTCCGGTCATGACGGGCGTCGGGTCCGTGAGGCTCACCCCGGAGGGCCCCGGGTCGGTGTTGAAGCGCTCGTCGTCTTCCGGTGACGGCCGCGGCGGAGGACGGACGTTGCGAGCCCCGGAGTTTCCGGACGGGGCGGAGCGGTTCGCGTCGCTGGACGCGGAGGCACCCCGGCGCGGGCCCGGAGGCTGCGACAAGCGCCCATCGTCGCCCATGCGGCGGGGACCGGACGCCAGCGGTTCGGACCGGCCGTCGTCCCCCATGCGGCGGGGACCGGAGGACAACGGCTCGGACCGGCCGTCGTCCCCCATGCGGCGGGGACCGGAGGACAGCGGCTCGGAGCGGCCGTCGTTGGCGGACGCCATGCCCGGCCGACGCGGGCCAGGTGGCGGCGTCGTCGCGCGTCCCTCCGGCGTGCGACGCGGCGTGGGCGCGAACGGATCATCCCCGCCACCCGCGCCGCGAGGCATGGCCACGCCGGTCGACGGACGCCGCGAACGGTCTCCCGACCCGGAGCGCGCGGTGGGCTCCGGAGGGCCATTGCGCCGCGCCGGTGCGGGCGTGGGCGCGACGGGCCGGGGGCGGCGCGCGCGCAGCGGCACGGTGGAGTCGCCCTCGTCGTCCTCCTCTTCCTGCTCCTCCTCCTCGTCCCAGGCTTCCGCCTCGAACACGGGCTCCAGGTGGCGGCGCGGCGAGGGAGCGCCGGGCATCGTGCCGACCGCGGTGGACTCGCCGTCGTCATCGTCCTCGTCGTCGTGGCCCGAGGGCAGGTCGCGCGGCCGCGCCATCTGCGTCTCCGGCTCCCCTTCTTCCGCGTCCCAGGTGCGCAGCGCCGCGGCCTCCGCCGTGGGCCTGCGCGCGGGAGGCCGGGACACCAGCCCCACGGGCGTCAGCGCCGAGGGCCCCCGGGGCTGCGACGCCGTCCCGCCCAGCGGCAGGGTGCGCGCGCCCGTGTCCTCGTCGAGCGGAGACGTGCGCGACGACGTGTCCTCCGTGAGGGGCAGCGTGCGCGCGGCGGTGTCCTCCGCGTCGGCCAGCGGCAGCGTGCGCGCGGCGGTGTCCTCCGGCAGGTCCGGCACCGGGGGCGGCAGCGGCGTGCGCAGGGACGGCAGCGGCAGCGTGGCTTCGTGCCGGCCCGCGCGCTTCGCCGGGGGGATGTGGAGCACGGTGCGCTCCTCCTTCTCCCCCAACAGCCGCGCGATGTACTGCGCCACGTCCAGGCTCTGCTTGAGCACGCCAGACGCGAGGAACGCGTGCAGGTCGTCGCGCACTTCGGAGGCCCGCTGGTAGCGCTGGGTGCGGTCCTTCACCAGGCACCGCATCACGATGCGCGACAGCACCTCCGGGTAGTCCGGGCGCACCAGGTGCGGCGGCGTCGCCTCCTCGTAGCGGATGGCGTAGAGGATGCCTTCCGTGGTGGGGCGGTGGAAGGGCTGCTTGCCGGTGGTGATTTCGTAGAGCATCACCCCCAGCGCGTAGATGTCCGCCCGGTGATCCAACCGATCCTGAAGAATCTGCTCAGGGGAGAGGTAGAGGAACTTCCCCTTGATGACGCCCGGCTTGCTGCGCTCCATGAACGCGCCGGCCTTGGCGATGCCGAAGTCGACGAGCTTCACGCGCCCGTCGTAGGCGATCATCACGTTCTGCGGAGAGACGTCCCGGTGGATCAGCTCCAGCGGGCGCCCATCCACGCCGCGGCTGAAGTGCGCGTGGTCCAGGCCCGCGGCGATGGCCGCGCAGATCTTCGCCGCGACGCCGTACGGCATGGAGGCGCCGAACTTGAACTCCTCCGCGAGCACGCGGCGCAGGTCCACGCCCTCCACGTACTCCATGCAGATGAAGATGTTGTCCCCCTCCTTCCCCAGCTCGTGCACCTGCACGATGTTGGGGTGGTGGAGCTGGGCGGCGATGCGCGCCTCGTCCAGGAACATCTGGACGAACTCCGGCTCCTCGGAGAGGTACGGGAGGATCCGCTTGATGACCACCAGCGTGGGATCCGGCGGCTTGTGCGCCAGGAAAAGCTCCGCCATCCCGCCCAGCGCGAGGCGCTTGATGAGCAGGTATTTGCCGAACGGGGTGGCCGTCTGGGGCGAGCTCAAGGACGTGGAAGGTGTGGGCCGCGGGTGGAACTTTGAAGCGTGTCCGGAGCCTACCTGCATTCCCGCCCCGGGGGGAGCCGTCCGACCCGCCCGGCGTCGGACTCTAGGCAGGCCCTGCGGAGCACGCGAACTTTCGGGCCCCTGAAACACGACCGCCCCCCAGGGCAGGTGAGCCCTGGGAGGCGGACGGGGAAGGCATCAGGCGAAAGCGGATTACTCGGGGACTACCACCTCGCCCGGCAGGTCTTCGCAGCCCTGCGGGATGATGGTGTAGGTGTAGCGCTGGTCCGTGCCCGGCACGCCGCTGTCCCGGTCATTGCCGCCGGTGCCGCAGCTGGTGATGTTGGAGCTGCCGTTGATGCAGCCCGCGAAGGTGTAGGTATCCCAGACACCCGTGATGCCGTTGGGGAACGTCACCGAGCCGCCATCCAGGGCCGCCTTCTGGTAGTCGCAGCCCAAGCCGCCGTCGGACCGGTCACGCGTCTTGTCGTGGTAGACGAGGATGCCGCCTGTGACCTCGAAGCCGTAGAAGAGGGTGCCCGCGTCCTCGTTGTCCAGGCGCTGGAGCTGGGAGGGCTGCGGGTTGGTCAGCGTGAGCGGACCCGCCAGGTGCACGCGCGTTCCCAGGTATGCCGCGCTGTTCTGGGCCGCCGCGAGCGACGCCGTCAGCTCATCCACCGTCACCTCGTTGGCCGGGGGCAGGTTCGCCGTACCCGCGTCCGTGAGCTTGGGGGTGATGGCCAGGGGCACCGCGGGAGTCTGCTGATTGGCCAGGTGGTGGCGGCGGCCGGTGAACGGCGAGTTGTTCGGCTCCGTGCCGAAGTAGCCCACGATGTCGACGGTGTCGCCGATCTGCGGGTGATACGCGTCCGGCGTGTCCGTGTAGAACTTATGGATGAAGAGGCCCTCCTTCGGAGCGGCCGGATCCGTCACCCAGAAGTACGAGCGCCAGGAGCCGTTGCCCTGGTCACTGAGCTTCTCATAGTGGACGCCCGAGACGACCACGTCGCGCAGCGTCGCCTTGGTGCCGAACGACACCTTGCGCGTCGCGGCGATCTGGTTGGCGGTGGGGCCCGCGTCGCCGGTGCCCGCGTCAGTGCCCGCGTCGGTGTTCGTGCCCGCGTCAGAGCCCGCGTCGGTGCTGCAGACGCCCGTGCAGCCGGCGTCGGGGGTGGGAGTGGGGTTGTCGTCGTCACGACCGCCACAGCCGGCCGCGGTGGCCATCGCCGCGGCAGCCAGGAAGGCCGCGGCGCCCAGCTTCGTGCGCAGTTCCATTTGAAATTCTCCGGGAGGTGAAGGGCGCCGAGGTGGTTGAAGTCCGACGCCGGTCGGGCTGAGGATTCAGGCCCTTATACCGGTGGGGTAGTAGGGCCGGCAAGGAACGGACCGGGGCCCTGTTCGTCACATCATCGTCAATTCAGGAATAGGTGGATCATGCTGCCGCGCGACATGTTTCTTGATGGGCTGAAGCCCACGCTCCACATCGCGCACCGCGGCGGAGCGCTGCTCGCGCCGGAGAACACGCTGGAGGCCTTCCAGCGCGCCGTCCACACCCACCGCACGGACATGCTGGAACTGGACGTGCACCTGTCGCGCGACGGTGAAGTCATCGTCGCGCACGACGACACGCTGGAGCGCTGCACCGACGGGGAAGGTCCGCTCGCGGCGCTGACGTTGGCCCAGCTGCGCAAGCTGGACGCGGGCCACCGCTTCACGCCGGACGAAGGCCGCACCTTCCCCTTCCGAGGCCAGGGTGTGCGCCTGCCCACGCTGCGCGAGGTGCTGCGCGCCTTCCCCACCCTGCGCCTGAACGTGGAGCTCAAGCCGGACGTGCCGGGCGCGGAAGCCGTGCTCGCTCGCCTGCTGACCGAGGAAGCAGCCCTGGGCCGCGTGTGCCTGGGCAGCGAGCAGGACGTCATCGCGGAGCGGCTGCACGAAGAATTGCCCGACGCGTGCCACTTCTACCCGCGCGACGCGCTGGCCGCGTTCGTCCTGGCGCTCAAGGCGGGCGAGGCGCCGCCGGAGGACGCGCGCTACAGCGTGCTCGACATGCCGCTGTACTTCGGCGAGGTGCGGCTGGTGGACGACGCGCTGCTGAAGGCCGCGGCCGAGCGCGGCAAGTGGATCAACGTGTGGACGGTGGATGATCCGGCGGAGATGGACCGGCTGATCCAGGAAGGCATTGGCGGCATCATGACCGACCGGCCGGACCTGCTCCGCCAGCGAATGGACGCCTCTGGAAAGCCGGGTTAAGCCTTCGGGCTCCATGCCCCGCTCCACCGCCCGCGCGCGTCCGGCGACGTCCCGCACCGAGCCCTCGACCAAGGCGCCGCCCCCGGCCGACGCCGACACGAAGCCCGCCGCTCGCAACACGCTCAAGGCGAAGGTGAAGGTGCCGCGCGCCAAGCGCTTCGTGGCGCTCGCGGGCAACATCGGCGCGGGCAAGACGACGGCCGCGAAGCTCATCAGCCAGGGCTTCGGCTTCGAGCTCTTCGACGAGCCCGTCATCGACAACCGCTTCCTGCGTGACTACTACGGCGACATGTCGCGGTGGTCGTTCACGCTGCAGCTGGAGTTCCTCATCCGGCGCGTGGAGCACCACGAGCTCATCCACTCCGTCCGCAAGAGCTGCGTGCAGGACCGCACGCTCTACGAGGACCCGGAAATCTTCGCCAAGTACCTGCATGGCCTGGGGCACATGACGAACGCGGAGCTGGACCTGTACTACGAGTACTTCCAGCGGCTGTCGCGCCACATCGTGCGGCCGGACAAGGTCATCTGCTTCGACGTGCCGTCGGAGGAGGTGCTGCTCCAGCGCATCCGCACGCGCGGCCGCGCGGAGGAGAAGGGAATCGGGCGGCCCTTCCTCAAGGGCCTCAACGGCTACTACGCGGGCTTCCCGCAGGTGCTCCAGGAGAAGTACGGCGTGGAGTGCCTGGTGGTGGACGTCTCCAAGCAGGACATCCGCCGCGGCGCGGGCCGCGAGGAGTTCATGGACCGCGTCTCCGCATTCCTGGCCTGACGCGGCGCTGTTTCGTGCGACGCTCGCCAGCGCCATGCACGACCTCAGCCCCAAGAGCCCGCGCGACTCCGAAGTGGTGATGACGCAGCTCATCCTCCCTCCGGACGCCAACAACCTGAACGCCGCGTTCGGCGGGAAGGTGATGCAGTGGATCGACATCTGCGGCGCCGTGGCCGCCCAGCGCCACTGCCGTCAGGTCGTGGTGACGGCGTCCATGGACGACCTGCACTTCCACGCCCCCATCCGCGTGGGCTGGATTGCCCTCCTGCACTCACGCGTGCTCGCGGCGTTCCGCACCTCGCTGGAGGTGGGCGTCACCGTGCACGCGGAGAACCCGCTCACCGGTGAGCGGCACCTCACCACCAGCGCGCTGCTCACCTTCGTGGCGCAGGGCCAGGACGGCAAGGGCGTGCCCGTGCCGCCGCTGCTCCTGGAGTCGGAGGCGGAGCGCCAGGCCTTCCAGGAGGCGGAGGCCCGCCGCGCCCAGCGCCGCAACCGCGGCCAGGGTGAGCAGAACTGGATGAAGGTGATGAAGCCCGTGGCCGGAGCCTGAGGGCTGGACGCACGAAGGGCCGGGGGCACGCCTGCCTGGCGTCCCATCCCGGCCCTCCTTCCACCCTGAATCGACGAACAGCGAATCAGGTGGTGAACGACGTCCCGCAGCCGCAGGACGACTTGGCGTTGGGGTTCTCGAACTTGAAGCCCGCGCCGGTGACGCTGGTGACGTAGTCGATGTGCGTGCCCGAGAGGTACTGGGCGCTCAGCGCGTCAGTGGCGATGGTGACGCCGTCCTGCTCCCACGTCTGGTCGCCGGCCTTCATCTCCTTGACGAGGTTCAGGTCGTAGCCCAGGCCGCTGCAGCCGGAGGGCACCACGCGGATGGAGAAGAAGTAGCCCTGGAAGCCCTGGGCCTGGATGACCGTCTTCACCTGGGCGATGGCGGCAGCCGTCAGGACGACGGGCTCGGAGGCGGCGGGCTGGGAGGCCGGCGTGGAGCCGGTGACGGCGGTAGAAGTATCCATGTGCTTCAATCTCCTCGTAGACAGCGCCACATAACGCCCTGGCGCCTGAAAAGCCAAGGGACCTGACGGGCCCCTTCCCGGCTCAACAGAAGATAACCCCCATGCCCATCCCTGAAATCACCCCCGCCGAGCTGGCCCGGCGCCTGGCCGGCCCTCCCGAGTCGCGCCCCGTGCTGGTGGACGTGCGCTTTCCGCACGAGCACGAGTGGGTGGCCCTGCCCGGCTCGGTGCTGATGCCGCTGCCGGAGCTGGAGGACTTCCACGAACAGCTGGAGTCCTTCCGGGGCCGCCCCGTGGTCGTCTACTGCCACCACGGGGTGCGCAGCCTGGACGGCGCCGCGTACCTCATCGACCGGGGCCTGGAGGCCGTGTCGCTCCAGGGCGGCATCGACCTGTACTCGCGCACCGTGGACCCTGCCCTGCCGCGCTACTAGTTCGCGTCGGCCAGATTCAAGGGCTGCTCCGTCGTCTCGTCCGGCTTGATGGTGACCTCGAAGGCGACGGGCTCCTTGAGCTGCTTGCCGCGCACTTCCAGGATCTGCTTGCCCTCCATCAGCTTGAGCGTCGTGTTGGCGCTGCCCATCATCTGGTTGTTCCGGTACACCGTCAGGCCCGTGGTCATCCCCTTGGGGGTGATCTTCAGCTTGAGGGTGCCCTCCTTGAAGCTGCGCTCGAAGGTCTTCAGCTCGCCCGGCGCGCCGAACGCGAGCTCCTCCGAGTCCTCCAGGTAGATGCCCTGGGCGTCGTTCTCCAGGATGAGCGTGTCCTGCAGGTGGGCGCCCTGCACGCGCGTGAGCGGCGCGGTGCCCAGCATCGTCACCGGCTCCGGGCTGTTGCAGCGCTCCGTGTGCCGCACGGACACCTTCACCGGCTGGTTGGTGTTCACCGTGAGCCACACGCCCTGCGCGTCCGCGGCCTTGGACGTGAGCGCCAGCATGATGGGTTCGCGGAAGAGCACGCCCAGCGCGAGCAGGCCCACGAAGAGGCCCACCGTCACCAGCGTGCGCACGCTGCCGCCCCGGGGCTTCACCGGCTCCGGCAGCGAGGGGGCGCTGGAGCGCGACGGACGGCGCTCGCCAGAGTCCTCGTCATCCACCGGAGGGGCCACCGGGCGCGCGCGCGGAGCATCCACGCGGCTGGAGGTGCGGCGGCGCGGCGGCTCCACGGCGGACTGGTTGGTGCTGGTGCTGGTGCGGCGGCGCGGAGGCGGCGGCGCGGGCGCGGGCTCCGTCTCATCGTCCGGAGGCGGCAGGCGCGTGCGCTCGTCGTCCTCCAGCTCCATGCGATGCACGCCCGAGCGCGACCGCATGGGCGGCTCCGACACCGGCATGGCGCGCGACGCCGTGCGCCGGGGCGGAGGGACGTCGTCCACGGACTGGCTGCGCAGGTCCGAGCGCGAGTTGGTGCGGGCGATCTGCGTCGCGTTCGGGTTGCTGGTGGACGTGCCGCGCCGGACGGCCGGCTCCGACACGCTGGAGCGGCGCCGCGGCGGCGGCTGCTCCACGCCGGTGAGCGACGGCGCGTCGTATTCGTTCGGATCATCCGCCAGCGCGGGGGACATGCCCGTGGCGCGGCGGGGCGCGGAGCCCGTGCGGGTGGCGTTGCTTCGCGAGCGCTCGCGCGACTCACCCGGCGGGGCCTCCCAGTTCATGTCCGGGGGCGGCCGGGGCGGCGCGGTGTTGGAGTCCTCGCCCACGGGCATGACCTGGCCCTGCTTGAGCTCGTCATCCAGACGATCCGCGAAGAGCGTCTTCATCAGCTCCGAAATCTGCCCGGAGGTGACGAGCCAGCGCTCGTTGACGAGCAGCTCCTCCAGCGCGGTCTGGAACTCGCGCGCGTTGTCGTAGCGGTCATCCGCGCTCTTGGCCAGGGCGCGCATCACCACGTGGTCCATGTCCCGGGGCACGTCGGCCACCTCGGACGGGGACGGGATGGAGCACTCCATGGCCGCCTGCAGCGTGGCCAGCTCCGAGTCCTTCTTGAGCGGCCGGTGCCCGGTGAGCATCTCGTACAGCACCAGGCCGATGGCGAAGATGTCCGCGCGCCGGTCCAGGTGCTTGCCCGCGGCCTGCTCGGGCGCCATGTACGCGAACTTGCCCTTGATGGCGCCGGACTTCGTCATCGAAGCCTGGTCCGCGGCCTTCGCGATACCGAAGTCCACCAGCTTCACCGAACCATCGAAGCTGATCAGGATGTTCTGCGGGCTGATGTCGCGGTGCACCACGTTGAGCGGCTGGCCGCGGTCATCGTTGCGGCTGTGCGCGTAGTAGAGGCCTTCGCACGCGGACGCGACGATGCGGATGGCCAGCGGACGGGCGATCCACTGATTCATCCCGCTGGCCTTGCGCATGACCCGGCCCAGGTCCTCGCCGTGGATGAACTCCATGGCGATGTAATAGGTGCCGTTGGCCTCGCCGAATTCGTAGACCTGCGCGATGTTCGGATGATTGAAGCGCGCGGCGATCAGCGCCTCGTTCTTGAACATCTCCACGAACTCGCGGTCCTCCGCGAGGTGCGGGAGGATGCGCTTGACGACAAGCTCCTTCTGGAAGCCCTCGATTCCGGACTGACGCGCAAGCCAGACTTCGGCCATGCCGCCCGTGGCGAGCTTCTTGATGAGCTGGTATTTCCCGAATGCTTGAGGATTCATCCCGGGGACTCCCCGGGGGGAGCAAGCTTGGTGGAAGGTGACAGGGCAGCGCATCTTAGGGGACAGCGGTCCATGAGGCAAAGCCGCACGACCTCCTTCCTGGGGTGGGTCGTCATGACCTGCCTGCTGGCCCTGCATGCCGCCGCGGGCCCCGCGTCGGATCAGATCAAGGTGGAGCGGCGCGGCGAGCTGCTCTCCCTCTCCTGGCGTGACGCGGAGGACCAGCTGAGCGGCGTCCTCACCCCCGCCGTCCCCCGCCCCGGTGAGCCGCTGCGGCTGACGCTGTCGGTGGGAAACCTCCAGGGACCTCCCTTCCAGGGCGCCGTCACGGTCGCGTTCTCCCGAGAGGGCGTGCCGGGTCAGGTGACGCGCACGCTGACGCGCGACGCCGTGGGCTGGAGCACCGAGTTCGTCCCCGACGAGGCCGGCACGTGGGACGTGGACGTGCGCTTCCTCACCACCCGCCCCAAGTCGGCCCACGCGCGCTTCACCGTGAGCGAGCCTCCGGTTCCACCCATGGTCTGGCGCGTCCTGATGGCCATCGCCGGAGGGCTCCTGCTGGCCCGGGTGCTGTACGCCGTCACGCGGCGAGGCGTGACGCCGGAGCACCCCATCC
>NZ_RAWR01000261.1:0-12995 GCF_003986945.1 Corallococcus sp. AB018
CCTCCCGAGTGGCGGAGGCCCCCGTCCTGAACCTCCCCGCCCGCCCGACACGCGGCCTGCCGTCCTGCGTCAGGCCGCGTGCGGGTCCAACTTCACGCAGGGTTCAGGGCTGGATTTCGCGGACGCTCAGCCACTTGAAGTCCACGTCCGTGGCGTTGTCCCAGCGGAACACCGCGATGGGGCCACCCCAGGTAATGGGCGCGGCGGGCACGGCGCCGCCGCAGTGCTGGGCGTCGCCGCCCCACCTGCCGGCGTCCGTGGTGTCGTAGGCCTTCTTCCACGTCACCTTGTCCGCGTTCTCGTTGACGTACAGCTCCAGCTTCACCGCCGTCTGGCCGCTGACGGTGACGTTGCGCATGACGGCCTTGAAGCCCACCCAGCGGCCCTTGAGCGCCGAGGTGGCGGTGACGTAGGGCGTCTGCTCGTAGGAGACGTGCCAGGTCTCCTTCTCCCAGCGGGCGCGGCCGTCGTAGTGCAGGCCCGCCTTGTAGCTGCTGCCCTCGCAGCCGGAGTACTTGTCGTTGTGCTTCCCGCCGCGCGCGTACCACGCGAAGTTGTCCTTCACGTCGGCCACGGCGTTGACCTTCACGAAGCCGGTCATCTCGATGTTCTTCCAGTCGTTCGGCGCCTGCATGTAGCCGCGGCTCGCCAGCACGTCCCGGTCGTAGGTGGGAATCTTCCGGTCGTCGTAGCCCGTGGACGTGAAGACGCTCATCCGCACCTGCTTGTCCTTCATCTTCCAGGAGCCGTCGCTGTTGCGCGTAATCGTGTCCTGCGGGTCGAAGCGCGCGTCCGCCAGCGCGTTGTCCGCCAGCGTCCACGCTTCGCCCCCGGACTTCGAGGGGTAGAGCATGGTGACGCCGAAGCGGTCCTGGCCCGCCGTGGGCGTGGCGGCGCTGGTGATGGCGGCCCACTCCGCGATGCTGGCCCAGGTGTTGACGGAGTTGCCATTGACGGTGACGCGCACGTAGCGGGCGTTGCGCGCGGTGAAGCTGTAGCGCTCGAAGTTCGCGGTGGTGCCGGACGACTTCGTGGACACGGCCGTGGACCAGGTGGTGCCGTCCGTGGACGTGGCGAGGACGAACGTGTTGGTCCGCTCGTTGCCCCGGTGCCAGGCGATGTCCACCGCGGACAGCGACTTCACGCTGCCCAGGTCGCCCCGGAGCCACTGCCCCACGCCGTCGCTGGACCAGCGCGTGGTGAGGTTGCCGTCGACGGTGGCGGACGGCGGGTTGCCGTCATTCCCACTGGCGGTGACGGCGGTGAAGCCCGACGCGGCGAGCGCCGGTGCCGCGGACCCGAGCAGCAGGAGCGCGCTCGTGGTGGTGAGGTGCCGCTTCCACGGTGATGGATGAGATTGAGACAAGGTGCTTCCTCCTGGCGGCCGAGTACCGGCCTGGCTCCGAGGGCATTCCTTGTCGTTGCCTGTTTCACGGAGGGAAGAAGCGGCGGCCCGCCCCCCTGCTTCCGGGAGACGGGCCGCGCGTGAAACCGTGTCTGTCTTTGCGTGCGGGCTACTCGCGCAGCCTCACCACCGCCGCGGAGGGGCCTTCCAGGCGCACGACGTTGCCGGTGAGCGGAGACGCCTCCACGGTGCCGCCGTAGCGCGGGTTCTCACTCCACGCGACGATGCCCGCGCTCGCGTGCGTGGGCAGCGTGTGCACCAGCGAGCCCCGCAGGTTCACGAAGATGAGGAACGTGTCCCCTTCCGCGCGCCGCTCCAGCACGAACGCGTCCGGTCCCAGCGCGCGGGCGTCGTGCGTGCCCTGACGGCTGGTGAGCACGGGCTCCGTGGCGCGCATGCGCAAGAGCTCCTTGTAGAGCGTGTGCACGCCCGCGGCCTCCGCCCCGTCCAGTTCGCCCCAGTCCAGCGTGGAGCGGGTGAAGGTGTCGCGGTCCTGCGGGTCCGGCACCTGCTCGCCCTTGAAGCGAGAGAAGCCGGCGAACTCCTTGCGGCGCCCCTCCGTCACGAGCTTGCCCAGCTCCGCGTTGTGGTCCGTGAAGTAGAGGAACGGCGTGCGCGCGTTCCACTCCTGCCCCATGAAGAGCAGCGGCGTGAAGGGCGACATCAGGAGCAGCGTGCTCATGGCGCGGTAGGCGGCCGGGGACACGTCCTCCGACAGGCGGTTGCCGAAGGGCCGGTTGCCCACCTGATCATGGTTCTGGATGCAGTGGACGAAGTGCCACGGCCCCAGCCCCTTCGGGTCCGTGCCGCGCGCGTGGCCCAGGTTCTTCGACTTCTGGCCCGTGTAGAACCAGCCCTGCCGCAGCGTCGCGGCCAGGTCCTCCGCGCTGCCCGTGTAGTCCTGGTAGTAGCCCTCGTGGTCGCCCGCGAAGGCGCGCCGCAGCTGGTGGTGCAGGTCATCCGCCCAGACGCCATCCAGGCCGTAGCCGCCCTCCGGCGCGGGCGTGACGAGCTTGCGTTCGTTGCGCTCGTCCTCGGCGATGACGACCACGCGGCGGCCGGAGGCGGAGGCGTGGGCGCGCTCGGTGATTTCGGTGAGCAGGTGCGGCTGGCCTTCATCCACCAGGGCGTGCGCGGCGTCCAGGCGCAGGCCGTCCGCGTGGTAGTCGCGGATCCACATCTCCACGTTGGAGAGCACCAGCGAGCGCACGAAGCGGCTGCCCTCGCTGTCGTAGTTCACCGCGTCGCCCCAGGGCGTGTGGTGCTTGCCGGTGAAGTAGTGCGGCGAGTACGCGCGCAGGTAGTTCCCGTCCGGTCCGAAGTGGTTGTAGACGGCGTCGATGAGCACCGCGAGCCCGTGCGCGTGCGCCGCGTCGATGAGCTTGCGCAGCCCCTTCGGCCCTCCGTACGTGGCCTGCGGCGCGAAGAGGTCCACGCCGTCGTAGCCCCAGTTGCGGGCCCCCGGGAAGCTGGCCACCGGCAACAGCTCCAGCGTGTTGACGCCCAGCTCGCGCAGGTGGGCGAGCTTCGGAATGAACGCCTCGAAGGTGCCCTCCGGCGTGGCGGTGCCCACGTGCACTTCGTAGATGACCAGGGCCCGCGGATCCGGTCCCCTCCAGTGCGAGTCCGTCCAGCCGTGGTCGGAGCCCACCACCTCCGACGGGCCGTGCACGCCCTTCGGCTGCGAGCGGGACCACGGGTCGGGGAAGGGGTCTCCGCCGTCCACGCTGAGCTTGTAGCGCGCGCCCTCGGCCAGGTCTGGCAGCGCGCCGCCGAAGCAGCCGTCCGCCTCGGCGGTGAGCGGCACCTTGCGCAGGACGCGCTCCTCCGCGTCGTAGAGGACGACGTCCACGCCCTTGTGGCCGGGCGCCCAGACGCGCCAGCGCACCGAGGGACCCTCCACCCACGCACCCAGCCGGGGCGCCTGCGACCGTGCTTCAATCGATTGAGCCATGTCGCGTCCCTGTTAATGCGCGAACGCGGGCCCGGGGAGCACCCCTCGCCCTCAAGGCCCACCGCTGTTCACGGGCCGACCTCTCCGGGCCCACGAGTGCGGACCGGCGGACGGAGGAGCGCACGCCCTCCGCGCAGGGAGGATGGCTTGTGGCGCCCGGGCACGTCCCGGATGATGGGCGCCGCCGAGCCCGCCACTCCTGGAGTCCACCGCGATGTCTCCCCGTTCCGGCGTCGAACCCTCCGCCTTCCCCGAAGGCCCGCCCATCCAGGAGCGCGTGGCCGCGCTGGAGGTGCTGTCGCCCCAGGAAATCGACGCGCGCCTGGGCGACCTGGGTTACCGGGGCCAGCCCGAGGCCCGCCGCGCCGCCTCCGTGCTCGCCTACCGCCACCTGCGCCGCATCCGCCGGCTGTACCTGGAGGGACTGGAGCCCGAGCCCGGCACCCGCGAGAACGCCCTCTTCCTGGGCCCCACCGGCTCCGGCAAGACGTTCCTCGTGGAGCTGATGTTCCGGGAGATTCTGGGCGTGCCCACCGTGCTCGCGGACGCCACCCAGTTCTCCGAAACGGGCTACGTGGGTGACGACGTCAGCACCCTGCTGTCCCGCCTCTACGAAGCCGCGGAGCGCGACGCGTCGTGGGCCGCCTGCGGCGTCATCTGCATGGACGAGTTCGACAAGCTCGCCACCAGCCGCTCCGACAGCCGCTTCTCCGGCCAGCAGACCACCAAGGACGTGAGCGGCTTTGGCGTGCAGCGCAGCCTGCTGCACCTGCTCTCCGCGGCGCAGGCCACCTTCCCGCCGGACTTCGGCTTCACCAGCCGGATCCGCTCCGAATCCCTGGACATGGGCTGCATCACCTTCATCGCCTGCGGTGCCTTCAGCGGCTTCCGGGGCACGGCGGCGACCATGAACCACGTGGAGCGCGTGGGCTTCGGCCGCGAGCCCGGCAAGGGTGGCCAGAAGGACCTGGAGTCCATCGCCACGCGCATCACGGAAGAGCACCTGGAGAACACCACCGCGTTCTCCCGTTACGGCTTCATCCCGGAGCTGATTGGCCGCTTCAACCGGCTGGTGTCCTTCAACCCGCTGGACGCGGCCACGCTGGGGGACATCCTCCAGAACAACGTGCTGCGCACCTGGGAGCGCGAGTTCGCCCACGAGGGCCTGGAGCTCACCGTGGACCCCGCCGTGCGCGAGTGGATTGTCGCCCGCGCCCTCAAGCGTGAAACAGGCGCTCGCGGTCTGCGCACCACCCTGGCCCCCGTGCTGGAGCAGGCCGCCTACGAGCACTTCGGCCATGGCAAGGCCGCCACCGTGCGCCTGGTGTTGAAGGACGACGCCGTGCACGCCGTGCGCGGCTGAAGGCGGGAGCAGCCAACGCGCCGGGGCCCGGTCCGCGGGGTCCCCGGAGCGTCGTTCAGCCGGGCCCGTCCTTCACCCGCGAGTCAGACGCCTTACGGTTGAGGCACACGACAGCCGCGCGGAGGCGGACCCATGGCACACATCAACCAGGAAATTCCCCGGGAGCAGTGGGAGAGCTACCTCGCCGGCATCAGCAGGCAGGACGCCACCCAGTGGGTGCGCGTGGAGTCCATCGACGCGGAGACCGGCGACCAACCCCTCGCCGACCGCCTGCCCCTGGTGGACATCTCCCTGGAGCGGAAGGGAAGCGACGCGGGCGCGGTGCAGATCATCGTGGGCCGCGAGGACGGGCGCATCACCCACCGCATCCTCGAACCGGACCACCTCTACGCGGAGCTGGACGGAGAGTCGGGCGCGCTGGAGTGCCTGGAGATTGGCGAGCGCGGCGGCAAGACGCTCGTCTTCTTCGAGCGCGCCACCGAGGCCGATGAGGCCTCCGCCCGCTTCTAGCGCCCGAAACGGCACGAGGCCGACGGGCGCGTCGCGAAGACGCTCCCACCGGCCCCTGCCCCCTCACAAGCGTGACGCTTGAATCACGGGTACAGCGCGCGGGCGCCCTGCTTGTCCAGGGTCGTCAGCACGAGGTCGCCCGTCTGGGTGCCGTTGCACTGCGGGTAGTGCATGACGGAGGAGCGGTCGTAGGTGGAGGTCAGCGCGCGCCACTGGCTGTCCTCGTAGCAGCCGCTCGCCGTGGAGCGGGTGTGCTCGTGGCGGAAGCCCAGCGTGTGGCCCAGCTCGTGGCGCAGGATGCCCGTCAGCGTCCAGGGCGACAGGTTGCCGAAGGCGCTGCTGTCCACCAGCACGTTGCGGCCAGAGCGGGCGGAGTTCGGGAAGAACGCGCGCGCCACGTAGGACTGGCCCGACACCGGACGGATGTCGAACAGCACGCCCGCCTGGGACGCGGTGCAGGACGCGTCGTACTGAGACAGGTAGACGAACTTCACGTTCGCCGTGGCCTGCCAGGCCGCCGTCGCGTTCGCCATCGCCGTCACCATCTTCGACTTGTTCGTGCCGAAGTTGTTGCTGATGCAGTAGGTGAGGTTCAGCTTCTGGGTGGCGTTCCACTTGATGTCGCCGCCGATGTAGTACACGGCCAGGCCGTCCTGCGACTTGCCCAGCTGCTGCTCGACGATGTTGTGGAAGTAGGCCTGCAGCTCCTCCTCGGACTCCAGCGCCTCGTCACCGTTGACGATGTACTTTCCGCCCTCCCACGGCTCACGGTACGCCTGGGCCTTGAACTCCTCCCACGTGGGCTTGACCTCGGACTCCTGCGCGGACTCGGGACCACCGCACGCACCGAGCATCAGCGAGACGCCGGCCAGCATCGCAACAGAGCGGAACTTGAGCATGGGAACTCTTCCTGTGTGCTTCGAGGGATGCGCGGCCACCACCTGGCCTTCCCGCCAGGCGCCATCCGCCGCGCGCCGGGCCATTGAGCAACTGTCGGGCCAACGGCGCTCCCCAGGAGAAAAACAGGAAACGCGGGGATAGCTGGAGCGCCCCCGCTCCAGCCCTCCCCACGTCAACCGTCACTTCACGTGACGTTTACAAACCCAAGTCCCCTGAAAGACTATGATTTTCCGGGCAACCTCTTGCTGTCTGAGAATGAGACAGCGAGGTGTCCTGATTCCGGTCAGGCCTACCAGGGGGTTTCCAGGGAATCCCTAGAGGATGGCGCGGCGCATCTTCCAGTAGGTCTCCTTGGCCATGCGGAAGGTGTTGGAGCCTGGGGGCAGCAGGGCGCGCAGGAGCTCCGCGGACTGAATCTGGAGGGGGCGCACGCAGTGGGCATCCAGCTGGTGGCGCAGGTAGCCCACCATGTCTCGGCTCCGGTACTCGTTGAAGTAGTTGCGCAGCTCGGCCTCCGTGCGGGCCTTGCCGTTGTCCGCATACTTGGCCACGAAGGGGCTGAAGTCCGGGTAGAGGCTGCCCTTGCCGAAGCCGCCGTGCACGGTGGTCTTCATGAAGTTGCCGATGAGCAGGTCGTCGAACACCTGGTACTTCACTGCGGTCATCAGCGAGTTGCGGGGCGCCTCGAAGGTGATGCCCTTGTGGAAGCGGCGCTTGTTGAACTCGATGACGTGCTCCTGGCCGCCCACGCGGAAGCGCAGGAAGTCCATCACCGTGCCCAGGTGCTCGACGGCACGGAAGTACTGCTCCAGCTGCTTCACCTCGTCCGCTTCCAGGCGCTCGCTCCAGTCGTCCCCGAACTCCCTGGAGTCCACCGGCTTGATGGCGCGCTCCTTCGGGTTGATGGAGACGGAGGAGTCGTTGGTGAAGTCGTGGCGCAGGAAGGCCGGGAGCATCTCGCAGGAGTTGGAGGCGAAGCCCCGCGCGTAGTCCGGCAGCGTGGTGGTGTACTCGGAGCACCAGACGCTGTCGGAGCGCTGGTACTTGTGCATGGAGCTGAAGGGGACGAAGTAGCGGGCGCCGTACGTCTCCGCCATGCGCGCGATGGTTTGTCCCACGGGCGTCTTCGCCGCCGCGTACGGGAGGATGCGCCGCCCGTCCTCGGTGAAGAAGTTCATCATGTCCGCGTCGCCGTAGCCGGACAGGGCCAGCAGGTACGTCTCGCTGTACTCCTTGATGACCCGGCGCACGAAGCGGCCCTGGCCGCGGTCACCGGAGTCGTTGAGGTTGACGATGAGCCGGCCGCCCACCTCCACCAGCAGCACCGCGTCCTGGTTCACGTCCGGGATGCACAGCACGCGGATGCGCGGGGACAGGCGCGTCCATTCACGGTCCTGAAGCACCTGGACCTTGAAGCCCGCCTCGCGCAGGTCGTCGCGGATGCGGCCGCCCACGTGGTTGGGGAGGAGCAGCGTGCGCTCGCGCAGCTTCTCCAGCGAGGCCATGCTCAGGTGGTCCGGGTGGCCGTGCGACAGCCACACGTAGGGGCAGTCCAGGATGGACTGGCGCTGCTCTTCGGGAATCTCGTGGGACAGCGTCCAGCTGCCGAAGTACGCGTCTCCGTCCGTCCACGGGTCCGTCACCAGCACCGGCCCGTTGTCGTGACAGATGAGTGTGGCGTTGCCAATCGTCTCGAAACCCAGCTCCATTGCGCGCCCCCTTGAACCCCTCACGCCGCTCCCAATGCGCGTGTGGACGAGAAGGTGGCACCCGGACTTTTGCCTACAAGCTTGGGAAACAAGCTTCACGCCTGGCTGGTAGCCCTCCGCGCCTGCGGCCCAGGAAAGGGCTTTCCCTTGTCAGGCGGTTCGCGGCGGACGGCACGCCCCGCGGCGGATCCACGCTGTCCCCCGGCAGCCCATCCCGGGGCACGACGCTGCCCTGGAGGGGCGGATCCACGCGCCCCTGTCCACCGGCGGACACGCGGATCCGCGCCTGCCGTCAGCGTCGGCGGGACACGAGCGAGAGGATCTGCGGACCGTAGCGCTCCGCGAGGGTGGGGCCCACGCCGTGGATGGACATCAGCTCCGCACCGCTGGAGGGCCGGGCGCTGGCGATGGCGTCCAGCACGCGGTCGGTGAGGATGCGGAAGGCGGGCACCTTGCGCTTGCGGGCCTCGGTGAGGCGCCACTCCTTGAGGGTCGCCACCAGGGCGGGGGACGCCGGGGGCACTTCGAAGTCCGGAGGCGCGTTGCGGGACGCGTTCCAGGAGGCCCGGGGCCCCAGGCTCGGTGATGCGTCCGGCGTCGAGCGCGCCTTCCAGCCGCGGGCCGGAGGGGCATCCGCGGGGAGGGACTCCTGGCTGAAGTCCGCGTCATGGGAGGCGCCGCGCGGGGCCCAGGCCTCCGAGGCGCCCCGGCGGCCCTTGCCGCGTGCCCGGGGCGAGGCCGCCGCGGTGGAGGCGGCGCGCTTGCGGGGCGTGCGCTTCGTGCCGCCAGCGGCCGTGCGGCCCTTGCGCTTCTTGGAGGGCACCTCGCGCGCCTGGGGCAGCACGACCTGTCCGGGGGCGATGACGCGGGCGCGGCGGCCGGTGTCCGTGAGGGACAGCCGCTGGAAGAGGATGACCTGGCCGTCCTTGTCGAACGAATCCGAGTCCAGGCGCACCAGCCCCGAGCGCACCAGTCCGCCCACGAGCCGTTCGAAGTCGCGGCGGTGGAGCTGTTCTCCGAAGAGCTCCCGGTGGAGCCGTCCGGTGGCCTGGCCGTCGCGGGCGTGGAGGGCCTCCAGGATGCGGCCCAGCGCGTGGGCCTCCAGGGCGGAGGGCTCCTCGAAGCGGACCACCTCGCAGGACTCGGGGGCGCAGACGTCGCACAGGCCGCAGGCGGCGCCGGAGTCCTGCACGTCGCCGAAGTGCGCGACCAGGTGGCGCATGCGGCAGTCATGCGCCTCCGCGTACCGGCCCATCTGTTCCAGGTGGAGCTGCTTGCGCTCGCGCTGCGCGATGTACGCCACGGCCCAGCCCGCACGGCCGCGCCGCACGTCCTCGTCCGGGGTCATCTCCACGCCGCCGTGGATCCACAGCTGTTCCAGGGCCTTGTCGAAGATTTCCGGGTCGCCGCGCACGCGGGCCTGGATGGAGGCCTTGGGCTCGAACTCGTTGGAGGTGGCCTGGTAGATGCGTTCCAGGACGGAGGAGTCCGGGTAGTCGCGGCGGTGGAAGAACTCGTGGGTGCGCCGGTCCACGAAGGCGTGGAGCAGCACCGCGCGCGAGTTCTTGCCGTCACGGCCCGCGCGTCCCAGCTCCTGGTAGTAGCCCTCCAGGCTGGCCGGCAGCGCCGCGTGGATGACGGTGCGCACGTCCGCCTTGTCGATGCCCATGCCGAACGCCGTCGTGGCGACGATGACCTCCAGGTGTCCCTTGAGGAACGCGGCCTGGATGCGGTCGCGCTCGGACGGCTGGAGGCCCGCGTGGTACGGCGCGGAGTGGAAGTCGTGCGCGAGCAGGTCCGCGTACTGCTCCGCGTGCTTGCGCGTGGACGCGTAGACGATGGCGGGCCGGTGCTCCGGGTTCTTGAGCAGGGACAGGATGGCGTCGCCGCGGGCACCCGGGTTGAGCTCGCGCACCTCGATGGCGATGTTGGTGCGGCGGAAGCCGTGGATGAAGGTGTGCGCGGCGCCGCCCCGGGAGCCGCGCAGGCCCAGCTGTTGGACGATGTCCTTCTGCACGTCCGGAGTGGCGGTGGCGGTGAGCGCCACCACGGGAGCGGGGCGCAGGAGCGGCAGGCGCGAGCCCAGCAGCCGGTAGTCCGGACGGAAGTCGTGGCCCCACTGCGAGATGCAGTGCGCCTCGTCGATGGCGATGAGCGAGGGCGTGCGGCGGGCCAGCAGCTCCACGAAGCCGGGGACGCCCAGGCGCTCCGGGGCGATGAAGAGGAAGTCCAGGCGACCTTCGAGGTACTCGGCGCAGACCTGCCGGGAGGTGGCCCGGTCGCGGCCGGAGTGGATGCGGTCCGCGGCGAAGCCCAGCGACTGGAGCCGCAGCACCTGGTCCTCCATCAGCGCGATGAGCGGGCTGACGACCAGGGTGGTGCCCGCGCGAGCCAGGCCCGGCAGCTGGTAGCAGAGCGACTTGCCCGCGCCCGTGGGCATCACCAGCAGCAGGTCCTCGCCGGACGTGGCCGCGCGGCAGACCTCTTCCTGGTACGGGCGGAAGTCGTTGAAGCCGAAGGCCTCCTTGAGGAGTCCACGCAGCTTGTCCGGAGGCGTGGGAGCGCGGTGCACGCGCTCCGGCCGGGTGCTGCCCATGTTCACGGTTTGAGGCTGGCGCTTGGCCCGGCCGAAGCCCTCGGAGGAGGCCTGCACGAAGGCGGTGCGCACCTCCGCGGAGGGAATCGTGGGAGGGCGCTCCTGCATGCGCGGAAACGCGGCCGGAGGGGTGCTCCCGGTGGCTCCCGCGTGGACGTCGGATCCGCCGTGGAAACCGTGAGCCGGAGCGCCCGCCGCGAACTGCGAGGCACCGTGGGTGGATGCCCCCGCGTGACGTGCGTCACCGAGGTGGGTCGCGCCGCCGTAGCCACCACTGGCGGAGGTGCCCGCTGCATGACGTGCATCCGCAGCACCGACCTCGTTGCGCGCGGAGTTGGCGCGGGCCGCGGTCCGGACGGTGGCGGTCGCGGCCTCACGGGTGCGGAAGAGTTCCTCGGCAGACACCTGCGCGGGATGGGGACGGGTGGATTCAAAGCGCCCGCTCGCGGCCGAGGCTTCGTTCCGAGACCCCGGACCAGCCACCGGCGTGGGCGGCAGCGACGTGGGCGCCTGGCCCACGACCTCCCGCACATACGCCTCGATGCCGCTCATGAACGAATCCAGCGCGCCCTGCCCGCGCTCGATGCGCTGGAGCCACGCTTCCCACTGCCCCGTCATCACGGGGGACTTCACGTCCGGGTGCACCACCCCGATGAGCTGGATGCCCTTCTCCGTGGCCACCAGGCGCTTGCCCTCGCGGGTCAGGTACTCGCGCTCGAGCAGCAGCTCGATGGTCGCGGCGCGCGTGGCGGGCGTGCCCAGCCCCGTGTCGCGCATCGCGTCCACCAGCTCCTTCTCATCCAGCGTGCGCCCCGCGGACTCCATCGCCGTCAGGAGCGTCGCCTCCGTGAAGCGCGGCGGCGGACGCGTGCGCTTCTTCACCGCCTCCACGTCCTCCACCGTCTGCGCCTGTCCGCGCGCGAGCCCCGAAGGCAGGTCCTGCGGCTCGTCGTCCGGCTCATCCTCCTTGTCCTTGTCCGCGCCCTTCTTGCCCTCCGGCTTGAGGCGCGGCGCCTTCTGCCCGCCCCCCACGTCCAGGACCTTCCAGCCCACCTTCTCCACCTGCGTGCCCGCGCTGTGGAAGCGGTCCACCGCCGGCCCCGCGTCCCCCTTCGACGTCACCGCGGTGATGACCGTGGTCACCTTCCAGACGTGGTCCTCGTGCCACGCCTGGAGCAGCCGCCGGCACACCAGGTCATAGAGGCGCTGCTCGTCCGGAGACAGCCGCACGCCGGACGCCGGCATGGGCGTGGGGATGATGGCGTGGTGGTCCGTCACCTTCGAGTCATCCACGTAGCGCTTGCCCAGCGGGCGCTCGCCCGTGCCCGGCGCCAGGTCCTCCTGGTAGGGCGAGGCGATGGCACGCACCACCTCTGGCAGCGTGTCCGCCACCGTCTCCGACAGGTGCCGGCTCCCGGTGCGCGGGTAGCTCAGGAGCTTGTGCTTCTCATAGAGCGCCTGCGCGACCTCCAACGTGCGCTGCGCGCTGAAGCCGTAGAGCCGGTTCGCGTGGCGCTGCAGCTCCGTGAGGTCGTAGAGCAGCGGCGGAGGCATCCGCTTCGTCTCCGCGTCCAGCGACTCCACCACCGCGTTGCCGCTGCGCACGCGGTCGATGACCCGGCCCGCCTCCACGCCGTCCGCGTCCAGCCGGCGCGCCTCTCGCACGGAGTCGTAGCCGGGCGGAATCACCGGCTTGCCGTCCGGCCCCGAGCGGAACCACGTGCCCTGGTAGCGGGCCCCCACGGGCGCGCCCTTGCCGCGAGGCGAGAAGGTGGCCACGACCTCCAGGTAGTCCCGGGGCACGAAGTCGCGGATGGCCAGCTCACGCTCCACCACCATGGCCAGCGTGGGCGTCTGCACGCGGCCTACGGACAGCATGTTGCCGTAGGTGCCGCTCGCCAGCGTGTAGAGGCGCGACAGGTTCATGCCCACGAGCCAGTCCGCGCGGCTGCGCCCCATGGCGGCGGCGGCCAGCGGCGCGTAGGCCTTGCCGTCCTTGAGGTGCTGGAAGCCATCGAGGATGGCGCGCTCGGTGAGCGACGACACCCACAGCCGCCGCACCGGCTTGCGGCACGCGGCGGCCTCGTAGATGTACCGGAAGATGAGCTCGCCCTCGCGCCCGGCGTCCGTGGCGCACACCACGGCGGACACCTCCGGCGCGTTCATCACCCGGCGGACGACCTCGAACTGGTCCTTCGTGGAGGACGACACCACCAGCGGCCAGTCCCCCGGCAGCATGGGCAGCTGCGAGCGGTGCCACTTCTTCCACTCGGGGCGAATCTCATGGGGCTGGGCCAGGCCGACCAGGTGGCCAATGGCCCATGTCACGACGTAGCCGTTGCCGCGCAGGAAGCCCTCGCCGCGCTCGGTGGCGCCGAGCGCCCGGGCGATGTCGCGCGCCACGGAGGGCTTCTCCGCCACCACCGCGAGGACGGAGCCCCGCCCACCGCGAGCCGTCCCACCGTCCACGCTCGCGTCCCGCGCCACCGACCTGTCCCATCCGGGCGACTCGCCCATCTCATCCCACCTCATGACCTGTCCCCTCCCCGCCCCTGAAC
>NZ_RAWR01000262.1:0-12967 GCF_003986945.1 Corallococcus sp. AB018
CACCCGGACGCGCCCACGCTCACCGTCGGAGACCACCAGAGCGAGCCCGCCATCGTCGCCAGCCCGGACACGACGAGCAGCGCCACGTAGTCCCACCACCGGCACGAGCGCTCCACCGCCGTGCCCACCCCCGCGAACACCAGCAGGTTGAGGCCCAGGTGCAGGGCGTCCCGGTGCAGGAGGTTGGCCGTCAAAAGCCGCCAGCCCTGCCCCGCGTCCGTCACCAGGGGGCCGGACTTCGCCCCCCAGTGGATCAACGCATCCACTCCGGGTGGGCCTCCGGACGCCACCATGGTGTACAGAATGGCCTGCGCCGCGATCAGCGCTATCGTGAGCCCCGGTATCCTGCCCTCCCCACCCTTTCCGGCCAATCGACCGATGGACAACAGTGCCTCCCTGCCCTTGGGATGGGCGAAAAACCCTGTTGTTCTCGGGGGATACATGGCTTGTCTCGGCAAAGGGCATTCTGCTATAGCTGTACTCGGACCGGACCCGTGCTGAAGCTCATCATCGAAGACGACGAGGGGCGCAAGACCGTTGTTCCCTTCGTGCGCGACGAAATCACCATTGGACGTCAGGAGGGGAACACCATCCGCCTGACCGAGCGAAACGTGTCACGTCGACACGCCCGGCTCGTGCGCCTCAATGGCCACGTCGTGCTCGAAGACCTGGGGAGCTACAACGGCACCCGGATCAACGGAGAACGCGTCGCAGGCCAGCTCCCTCTCAAGGAGGGCGACCTCATCCAGATCGGCGACTACGATCTGGCCTTGCAGGTCGAGGGCGCGGCCAACGCTGCCGCCCCCACTGGCGCCATCACCGCCAAGGTGCCCGCCTCCCGCCGGCCAGAGCCGGAGCCCGAGGAGGAGGACGACGACGAGGTCGCCGGAGGACCCCGTCCCCGCGACACCATGGTGGATGGTGAGGACGAGGCGGAGGAGGACTCCGAGGACGAACACGAGCACACGCCCGTGTCCGCGGAGGCGCGCCGCAACGCCACGTCCATCATCCGCATGGACCAGATGGAGGCGGACCGGCCCCGGCGCGTGGAACGCGTGCCCGAGGACGAGCAGCCCCGGCTGGTGGTGCTCGCCCCCGCTGAGTTCAAGGGCCAGGAGTACGACTGCAACCGCACGGAGCTGCGGATCGGCCGCACGTCGGAGAACGACGTGGCCCTGGACCACCGCTCGCTGTCCCGCACGCACGCGAAGGTCGTGCGCGAGGAGACCGGCGAGTGGCGCGTCATCGACATGCAGTCGGCCAACGGGATGACGGTCAACGGCGAGAGCTACGCGCAGGCGACGCTCTCCCACGGTGACATCATCGAGATGGGCCACGTGAAGCTGCGCTTCGTGGGGCCCGGCTCGCTGGAAGACGACATCGCCGCGCAGGGCCGCTCCGGCTCCAAGAAGATGTGGGTCGCCGCGGTCATCGCGTTCCTGTCCATTGGCGCGGGCGCGGCGATCTTCGTGGTGAAGGGCCAGGACCTGCTGCCCAAGCCGCCGGACGACACGCCTCCCGTGGTCGTCGCGGATCCGCAGCCCATCCCGGAGCCGCCGCCGCAGGCGAAGCCCCCGGACACGAAGTCCCCGGAGACCGTGGCCGCGAACCCGCCCGCGACGCCTGAGAAGCCCCCGGAACCCCCGGCGGATCAGGCCTTCCTGGATGCGCTCCAGGGGGGCAAGTTGAACATCGCCGCCACCGCGCTCGACACGCTCCGCAAGAACAAGGCGCTCCCAGCACCGAAGCTGGAAGAGCTCCAGGCGCGGCTGGACCGGGAGAAGAAGTCGGAGAAGGACCTCGGCGCGACCCGCAAGGCCCTCCTCAAACCCAATGGGGCCGGTGTCGATGAGGCGACCAAGATCTTCGGCGCCATCCCCACGGACACGGTCTTCGCGAAGGAGCGCAAGGAGCTGAGCGACCAGTTGGACGCCGCGCAGGCTCAGGCCGCGCAGAACGCCCAGATTCCGGAGCCCCCTCCACAGGACGACCCGGACGCGACCGCCGCCGCGCCCAATAAGTCCAATGAGAAGCCCACGTCCGATTACATGAAGGACATGAAGGCGGCGGACGTGGCCAAGCGGATCGGCGATATCCAGAAGCAGATCCTCACCATGAAGGCCCAGGATCCGGACGGCGCCCAGGAAATCGCCAAGGACTGCGCGTTGCTCGCGCCCAAGGTTCCCGAGTGCCACCTCTTGCTTGGCATGACGTATGCCCAGCTCAAGAAGTTCAAGATGGCCGAGCAGCACTACGAGACGTTCCTGACGCTCACGCCAGAGGGCTATCCAAAGCGCGACCTGGTGATCCAGGCGTTGACCAAGATGACCGGAGCGCCGCCGACCCAGGCGCAAAAGTCCCCCGGCCCGTAGCCTGGCGAGTACCCCCCCGCAGCAATTCCCTCAACCCTGCAGCGAGGAGACGCTGTGCAGATTCGCATCCTGGTAGTTGATGACGAGCAGGACAACTGCGACTACCTCAAGCTCGTGCTGACCCGTGAAGGCTACGAGGTCGTCACCACCACGGACCCCACGCAGACGGTGGACATCCTCCGTGGCTCGGACTTCCACCTCGTCATCCTCGACATGATGATGCCGCAGATGTCCGGCACCGAAGTCCTGGAGCTGATCCGCAAGTACGACACGGACATCGCGGTCATCGTCGCCACGGCGTACCCCACCGTGGACACGGCCGTCGCGTCGCTCAAGGCGCAGGCGTCCGACTACGTGAAGAAGCCCATGGAGCCGGAGCAGTTCACGGCCGCCGTGCGCAACGCGTTGCAGAAGAAGGGCCTGTCCCAGGACCCGGAAGCAGACCTGCACCGCGCCATCGGCCGCACCATCCGCGACGCGCGCAAGACGCAAGAGCTCACGCTCAAGCAGCTGGCCCGCCGCACCGGCCTGTCCGTGTCCCTGCTGTCCCAGATTGAGCGCGCGGAGTCCTCCGCGTCCATCTCGTCGCTCTACAAGATCGCCTCCGCGCTGCAGCTGCGCATGGGCGAGCTGTTCGGCGATACCTAGCGACCGGTGAAACGGGGCGCGCGCTTCTCCAAGAAGGCCGCGCGCCCCTCCTTCGCGTCCTCGCTGCCAAACGCCTCGCCGCGCACCTGACGCAGGTGCGCGACGTCCTCCGGGGACAGCCCGGAGCGCGCCAGCAGCCCGAACGCCTCCTTCATCCCCGACACCGCCTTCGGCGCCCCCGCGGCCAGCGTCCCGCACAGCGCCAGGGCGCGCGCTTCCGCGTCCTCGGGGCACTCATCCAACAAGCCCCATGCGAGCGCCTCCGCCGCCGGCAGCCGGCGCGCGGTGAGGAACAGCTGCTTGGCGCGTGAAAGCCCCACCAGCCGCACCGCCCGCGCCAGCCCCTCCGGCGAGTACACGATGCCCAGCCGGGCCGGAGGCATGAGGAAGAACGCGTCGGAAGCGCCCACGCGGAAGTCGCAGGAGGCCGCCAGGTCGAAGCCCGCGCCCACCGCGCCGCCCTGCACCAGCGCCACCGACGGCGACGGGTGCCGCTCCAGCTTCAGCAGGCACGCCACCAGCGGGTCATCCGGCAGCCGCCCGTCCGCGCCCGGCGGCCCCAGGTGCGTCAAGTCGTAGCCCGCACAGAAGTGCCCGCCCTGGCCGCGCACCAGCAGCGCGCGCACGTGGGCGGCCGGCTCCAGCGCCGCGTCCATCCGGGCCAGCAACGCGTCATTCAGCGCGTTGCGCCGCGACGGGTTGGAGACGGTGAGCACCCGGACACCGCCCTCGCGATCCTCCACCTCCAGCGTGGGCTCCATCGAAGCCCGTGGCTACTCGAGCACCACGAGGACGTCACCCTCGTTGACCGCTTGCGCTTCCTTGCAGCGGATCTCCTTCACCGTGCCGCCCTCTTCGGCCTCCACGGGCATCTCCATCTTCATGGACTCGAGGATGACGAGCGTGGTGCCGGCATCCACCTTGTCGCCCACCTTCACTTCGATCTTCCACACCGTGCCCGTGATGTGCGCCGCAACGTCCGCCATGAACCGTCCCTCCTCGGGGGGGAATACTTAAGGCTTCGCGTGATGATCCAGGAAGTGCGTGTCCAGCTCACCGGCGCTGAAGGCAGGGTCCTTCAGGATGCGCAGGTGGAGCGGGATGTTCGTCTTGATGCCTTCGATGCGGAAGGACTCCAGGGCCTTCACCGCGCGGGCAATGGCCTCGTCGCGCGTGGCACCGGTGATGATGAGCTTGGCGATCATCGGGTCGTAGTTCGGCGTCACCACGTCCCCTTCCGCGTAGCCGGCGTCCAGGCGCACGCCCTCGCCCGTGGGCGGCTGGAACACCTTCAGCGGGCCAGGGGACGGGAAGTACTTCACCGGATCCTCCGCGTAGATGCGGAACTCCAGCGCCGCGCCTTTGCGCTTCACGTCCTCCTGCTTCACCGTCAGCTTCTCACCCGCGGCGATGCGCAGCTGCCAGCCGATGAGGTCCAGGCCGGTGGTCAGCTCCGTCACCGGGTGCTCCACCTGGAGCCGGGCGTTCATCTCGATGAAGTACACCTGCCCGTCGGAGTACAGGAACTCCACCGTGCCCGCGTTGGCGTAGCCGAACGCCTTCGCCGCCTTCACGGCCGCCGTGAAGAGCGTGTCCGCCAGGCCTGAGTTCCGTCCGTTGGCGAACAGCACCGACGGGGCCTCCTCCACCACCTTCTGGTGCCGGCGCTGGATGGAGCACTCGCGCTCCAGGCCGTGGATGAGGTGGCCGTGGGTGTCGCCCAGGATCTGGACCTCGATGTGGCGGGGCGCCGGGAAGTAGCGCTCCAGGTACACGCCCTCGCGGCCGAAGGCGGCCTTCGCGCGGTCCGTGCACTGGCGGTAGACCTTCTCCAGCTCCGCGGGGTTGTTCGCCGCCGCCATGCCGATGCCGCCACCGCCGCTGGCGGCCTTGCACAGCACCGGGTAGCCAATGCGCTCCGCGGCCTCCAGGGCGCTCTGCACGTCCGGCAGCACGCCGTCGCTGCCCGGCACCACCGGCACGCCCGCGGCGGACACCAGCTTACGCGCCTGGCTCTTGTCCTTCATCCGCGCCATGGCCTCCGGCGGGGGGCCCACGAAGGTCAGCCCCGCGTCCGCGCACGCCTGGGCGAAGTCGCCGTTCTCCGACAGGAAGCCGTAGCCCGGGTGCACCGCCTGGGCACCCGTCTTCTTCGCGGCCTCCAGGATGGCGGGGATGCTCAGGTAGCTGTCCTTCGCGGGCGCGGGGCCGATGCGCACGGCCTCGTCCGCCTCCTTCACGAAGGGCAGGTTCACGTCCGCGTCCGAGTGCACCGCCACCGTCTTCACGCCCATGCCCCGGGCCACCGCCCCGATGCGACGCGCGATTTCACCCCGGTTGGCGATGAGCAGCTTCTGGAACATGGCAGGCACCCTGGCGTTGCGAAGGGCGGCCAAACTAACCCCCACCCCCTTGACTGACAAGCGTCCGGGCAGTCGCGCAACAGGTCCGTACAGTCCCGTAAATTTGCGGGCTTGCGAGCCCCTGGCGTACCTTGCCCGACGTGAATCCTCCCTCAACAGGAATGCACAGCGTCGTGGACCTGCATGGTGCCCGCCGCGCCCGCCGTCTGGACTTGTACCGGAACCGGCTCAACCAGCGGCAGCAGGACACCCGCTCCAATCTGGTGACGCTCTACGAGGGCGGCACCCTCTTCACGCCCGACGGCACGCAGCAGGGCCGCTCCCTGCTCAAGGCCCTGCAGCTGCTGCAGCGCGCCGGCACCCGCCTGGAGGAGCTCTCCGGCGATGGCCTGCTGCCCGCCCCCAGCGCGTCGGAGCGCATCGACGCGCTCTACGACGAGGTGGACGGACTGTTCACCAAATGCGACCGCCTCACCGGCAGGGGCACGGCGAGCGTCGCCCGCCTCCCCCGCTAGCGTCCCCGCCGCTGCCTGACTACGGCAGCTCCGTCTGGCCCTGGCGGCGCAGGAACGTGGGGATGTCGAACTGATCCTCGTCCAGGGGCAGCGCCGCGTCCTTCACCACGGCCGTGCGCGCGCTCTGCATGGACGACTTGGGCGTCTCCACGGTGGACATGGTCGGACGCGGATTGCCCTTCGCGGGCACCAGGCTGGCCACCTCCTCACGCGAGGAGGACAGCACGGACGGCTGCGTGGAGGGACGGCCCACCAGCGGCACCTGCACCACCTGCGCCATGGGGCGCGCCTTCGCGTCCCGGTGCACGAAGCCCGTGGCGATGATGGTGATCTTCACCTCGTCCTGGATCTGCTCGTCGATGAGCGACCCGAAGATGATCTCCGCCTCGCCGTCCGCCGCGTCGTGCACCAGCGTCAGCGCCTCGTTGACCTCCTGCAGGGTCATGTCGCGGCCGCCGGTGATGTTGATGAGCAGGCCCGTGGCGCCGTCGATGGAGACGTCCTCCAGCAGCGGGCTGGAGATGGCCTGCTGCATGGCGGTGACGGCGCGGCGGTCGCCACAGGCGTTGCCCGTGCCCATGAGCGCCAGGCCCTTGTCGCTCATGATGGTCTTCACGTCCGCGAAGTCCACGTTGATGTAGCCGTGGTACTGGATGAGGTCGCTGATGCCCTGCACGGCGTTGAGCAGGACCTCGTCGGCGCGCTTGAAGGTCTCCAGCAGCGGCATGGGCTCGTTGGAGAGCGACAGCAGGCGCTGGTTGGGGATGGTGATGAGCGTGTCCACCGCGGCCTTGAGCTCCACGATGCCCTGCTCGGCCTGCTTGCGGCGCTTGTTGCCTTCGAAGAGGAAGGGCTTGGTGACGACGCCCACCGTGAGGCAGCCCAGGCTCTTGGCGATGTCCGCGATGATGGGCGCGGCGCCCGTGCCGGTGCCACCGCCCATGCCCGCGGTGACGAAGACCATGTCGGCGCCTTCCAGCACCGCGGCGATCTGATCGCGCGACTCCAGGGCGGCCTCGCGGCCCATCTCCGGGTTGGCGCCGGCGCCCAGGCCCTTGGTGAGCGCCTGGCCCAGCTGCAGCCGGGTGGGCGCCTTGCTCGCGGCGAGCGCCTGGACATCGGTGTTGGCGGCGATGAAGTCCACGCGGTCCAACTTCGACAGAATCATCGTGTTGACCGCGTTGCAGCCCGCCCCGCCCGCGCCCACGACACGAATCTTCGCGGCCTGCTTGTTCTGCTCGAACTGGTCCATGTCGTCCTCGTGGCGGAAGCACCGCGGCGCCGTCCGCGGAAACACCCACCCTCGACAATCATCAGGAAGTCGGGCGCTTTGGCAAGTATTCCGCTACCAGCCTGTAGCGCCCTGCTGCGCGACCGAGTCCTGACGCCCACTTACGCGAATGGCATCAGCGGCCATGCGGACATCGCGCGGATGTAAACACCCTCTTGACTCGCGTCCGCTGACTCGCCGTGACCAGTTGTGCGCGCCTTCCGCGCGCGCGTGACGTGACAGGACGGGGCGCGGATGACGAAAAGGCCCGGCTCCCTCGGGGGGAACCGGGCCTTCCGTGTTTCATTCCGTGTCGCGGGTGCTACGGGGCGGGCTTCTCCACTTCCACCTTGCCCATCCGCGTGATGTTGAACTCCACGCGGCGGTTGTTCTCACGGCCCGCGGCCGTCTTGTTGGTGTCCACGGGCTTCGTTTCGCCGAAGCCCTCGGACTCCAGGCGCTCGCCCGCGATGCCCTCGTTCATGAGGAACGTCTTCACGCTGGCGGCGCGGCGCTTGGACAGGTCCAGGTTGGCGGCGTCGTTGCCCTGACTGTCGGTGTGGCCCTCGACGCGCAGCAGCTCCACCTGCGGGTTGGCGCGCAGCACGGCGGCCACCTGCTTCAGGATGGGGAACGAGCGCGGCAGGATGACGTCCTTGTTCGTGGCGAAGTAGACCTTCTCCAGGATGAGGATGCGCTCGCCCTCGACGAGCACCTTGACCTTGCCCTTGTCCGGGCAGCCGTCCTCGTCATCCACGCCGTTGATGGTCTCCGGCTCGTTGGGGCACTTGTCCGCGACGTCGGGGATGCCGTCCTTGTCGTTGTCCGGATCCGGGCAGCCGTCCTCGTCCTGGAAGCCATCCTTGTCCTCGGGCGCGTTGGGGCACTTGTCGTCCGGGTCCATGATGCCGTCGCCGTCGGAGTCCACCGGCGCGGGCGGAGGCGGCACGGGCTTCGTGTCCGGGCAGCCGTCCTCGTCCTCGAAGCCGTTCACCGTCTCCGGCTCGTTGGGGCACTGGTCGGCCGTGTCCAGGATGCCGTCGCCGTCGTTGTCCGGGTCCGCGCAGCCGTCCTGGTCCTGGAAGCCGTCGAAGTCCTCGGGGCCTTCCGGGCACACCGGCCGGGGCTCCGCGGCGCGCTCCGGGGCGCTGTAGGCCACGGACGCGAGCACGCGGAAGGTCGGCGTGCCGTAGCCGTGCGTGAGGCCCGGGCCCGCGCCCACCTGCGCGGACAGGCCGGTGGGCGCGCGGTACTTCAGGGCCGCGAGCAGCTCCAGGGGACGCTCCTCCTCGTTCTGCTGCTTGAAGCCCATCGCGCCCACCAGCGACGCCTGGGCGGCCAGCGGCAGGTCACCCAGCGGAACCTCCGCGCCCACCCCGTACGCCAGCGCGCTGCCGACGTTCAGGTTGCGCAGCTGCTCCGACTTGCGGAGGTCCACGCCCACGTTGGCGAGGATGCGGAAGCGCTTGCCGTACTCCGCCACCACGCGCGGGTTGACGGACACGCCGGACCCGCCGAGGAAGTCCGACGCCCCCCCCGTGGGCAGCGAGATGGGCAGCACCACGGACACGCCGTAGTCGTCACCGTCCAGCAGCCGCGCCTTCGGGATGAGGCGCAGGTCGCCGATGCCGCCTCCGCCCACCCCGTTGGCGAAGGAGGAATCCACGGCCGGCGAGTTCTCCGAGCCCTGGATGGTGATGGGCAGCACGACGCCGATTTCGAACCGGTCGAAGAGGCCGATGGCGCCCATCAGGTCGAAGCCCACCTGGCTCTTCACCAGGGAGGTGACGTACGTGTCCGAGCGGGGGTCGAAGAAGTTGAGCGGCTTGTCGGCGTAGTTGACCGACAGCCCCACGTTCCACCCCAGGTGCCGCTGCACCTTCGCGCCGTGCACCGCGAGCACGTCCGCGATGCCCGGGCCCGGCTTGTACTGCTGCACGTCGATGGCCTGCGACACGGCGGTGGCCTGCGCGTGGGCGGAAGTGCCCGCGAACAAAGCCATGACGAACACCGCCAGCGCCCCACCCGCGCGCGCCAGGAAGTCCCCGGCGCGGCGGAAGCGGCGGCCCACCAGGGGCAGCGCCAGCAGCATCAGCGCGAAGGGCGCCAGCGAACCGGTGCCGCCCGTGTCGCAGCCGTGGCCCACCACCAGGAAGTCATCGTTGGCGTCGAGCGGATCAGAGCCGCCGTTCACTTCCGTGCCGTCGTCGATGCCGCCCTGGTCGGTGTCCTTCATGTTCGGATCCGTCTCCGTGGCGTCACGGCGACCGTCCTGGTTGCGGTCCTCCTCGCCGTCCTTCAGGCCGTCGCCGTCCGTGTCCGGGTTCTTCGGGTCCGTCTTCGTCGACGGATCCGCGTCCGGCTTGAAGTTCGGGGACGACGTGTCGGTGCCCGGCGGAGCGGTCTCCAGCGTGACGCCCATCTCCGTGCCGTCGTTGAGGCCGTCGTTGTCGCTGTCCGGATCGAGCGCGTCGATGAGGCCGTCACCGTCCGTGTCGGTAATCCCGTCGATGCCGTCCGGCACGCCGTCGTCGTCGGAGTCGGCGTCGAACGGATCCATCCCGAGCTCCAGCTCCGTGGCGTTGTCGACGCCGTCGCCATCCGCGTCCTGGTCGTCCGCCGGGTTGAGCGGGTCGGACTCCTGCACGTCCACACGGCCGTTGTGGTTGCGGTCCTCGACGCCGTCGAGCACGCCGCCCTTGTCGGTGTCGGGGTCGAGCGGGTTGGTCTTGGTGTCGGGGTCCTGATCCGCGACGAACTTCGTCGGGTCGGTGTCCGCGCCCTGGGGCTGGGTGAGGCCCAGTTCCAGACCGTCCGTCAGGCCGTCGCCATCCGTGTCGCTCTTGTTCGGATCCGTCTCGGTCGGGTCCACCTTGCCGTCGTGGTTGGCGTCCTCGTTGCCGTCGGTGAGGCCGTCGTCATCCGAGTCGTCGTCCAGGGGGTTGGTCTTCGTCGACGGGTCCTTGTCCGCCACGAACTTGGACGGGTCGGTGTCGTCGCCCTGGGGCTCGGTCAGGCCCAGCTCCACGCCGTCGGTCAGGCCGTCGCCGTCGGTGTCCGGGTTGTTCGGGTCGGTCTCGTCGGCGTCGACGATGCCGTCGTGGTCCTTGTCCTCGTTACCGTCGAGGATGCCGTCGTCATCCGAGTCGCTGTCGAGCGGATCCGTTCCGCCCACCTTGACCTCGATGCCGTCGGGGATGCCGTCGCCGTCGGTGTCCGGGTTGTTCGGGTCGGTGCCCACGAGGATCTCCTCGGCGTCCGTCAGGCCGTCGTTGTCCGAGTCCACCGTGCCCGCCGTGTTGACGGTGAAGGTGGTGGTCGCGGTGGTGCTGTTCGTGCCCGCGCCGTTCGTGGACACCGCCGTGACGGTGTACGTGCCGTCCGCCAGCGGGCCGGGCAGCGCCTGGCTCCAGTTGCCGGAGGCGTTCACGGAGATGGGGCCGTAGTTGGTGCCATTGAACGTCACCGTCACGGACGTGGCGTTCGCGGACGTGCCCGTGACCGTCACGTTGGGGTTGGTGACGGTGGAGCCGTTGACCGGCGAGGTGATGGCCACCGTCGGGGCGGCCGTGTTCACCGTGAAGGTGGAGGTCGCGGTCGTGCTGGTGTTGCCAGCCGCGTCCACCGCCACCGCCGTCACCGTGTAGGTGCCATTGGCCAACGGGCCGGGCAGCGCCTGGCTCCAGTTCCCGGAAGCATCCACTGCGATGGGGCCGTAGTCCGTGCCCTGGAACGTCACGGTCACGCTCGTCGCGCCGCCCGTGGTCGTACCGGTGACCGTCACGTTGGCGCCCACCGTGGAGCCGTTGGCCGGCGTGGTGATGGCCACCGTCGGCGCGGTCTGGTCCACCGTGAAGGTGACGGAGTCGGGCGCGCTCTCGTTGCCGGCCGCGTCCGTGGCCACCGCGGTCACGGTGTACGTGCCGTCCGCCAGCGGGCCGGGCAGCGCGTAGCTCCAGTTACCGGAAGCGTCGACCGCGATGGGGCCGTAGTCCGTGCCCTCGAAGGTGAGCGTCACGGAGGTGGCGCCCACGGAGGTACCCGTGACGGTCACCGTGCTGGAGGCCACCGTCGTGCCGTCCACCGGCGCGGTGATTTCGACTTCCGGATCCGTCAGGTCCACCGTGAAGGTGGAGCTGTCCGGCGTGCTGGTGTTGCCCGCCGCGTCCGTGGACGTGGCGGTCACGGTGATGGGGCCTTCCGGCAGGGTCACCGGCAGCGGGTAGCTCCAGTTGCCCGAGCCATCCACGGGGATGGGGCCGTAGTCCGTGCCGTTGTAGGTCAGCGTCACGGACGTCGCGCCCGTGGACGTGCCCGTCACCGTCACGTTGGGGGTGTTGACCGTCGAGCCGTCCACCGGGGTGCTGATGGCGACGGTCGGCGGGGTCAGGTCCACCGTGAAGGTGGAGGTCGCGGTCGCGCTGTTGGTGCCCGCGCCGTTCGTGGACACCGCGGTCACGGTGTACGAGCCCTCGGCCAAGGGGCCGGGCAGCGCGTAGGACCAGTTGCCGGAGGCGTCCACCGTGACGGGGCCGTAGCTGGCGCCTTCGAAGGTGAGCGTCACGGAGGTCGCGTTGGTCGTCGTACCGGTGACCGTCACCGTGGCGGTGTTCACCGAGGTGCCGTTGCCCGGCGTGCTGATGGCGACCGTGGGGACGGTCAGGTCCACCGTGAAGGTGGAGGTCGCGGTCGTGCTGGTGTTACCCGCCGCATCCGTGGACACCGCGGTCACGGTGTTCGGGCCTTCCGGCAGGGTCACGGGCAGCGCGTAGGACCAGTTGCCGGACGCATCCACGGGGATGGGGCCGTAGTTGGTGCCACCGTAGGTCAGCGTCACGGAGGTCGCGCCCGTGGACGTACCGGTCACCGTCACCGTGTTGGTGCCGATGATGGCGCCGTCGGCCGGCGAGCTGATGGCCACCGTCGGCGCGGTCAGGTCCACCGTGAAGGTGGAGCTGTCCGGCGTGCTGGTGTTGCCCGCCGCGTCCGTGGCCGTCGCGGTCACGGTGTACGTGTCCTCGGCGAGGGGGCCGGGCAGCGCGAAGCTCCAGTTGCCGGAGGCGTCCACGCTGATGGGGCCGTAGCTGGCACCGTCGAAGGTGAGCGTCACGAACGCCGCGTCCGTGGACGTGCCCGTCACCGTCACGTTGGGGGTGTTGAGGACGGCGCCATCGAGCGGCGTGCTGATGGCCACCACCGGAGGCGTCTGGTCCACCGTGAAGGTGGTGGTCGCCGTCGAGCTGTTCGTGCCCTGGGCGTTCGTGGACACGGCAGTCACGGTGTACGTGCCGTCCGCCAGCGGGCCGGGCAGCGCCTGGCTCCAGTTACCGCCGGTCACCGTGATGGGACCGTAGTTCGTGCCCTGGAAGGTGACCGTCACCGTGGTCGCGTTCGCGGCCGTACCGGTCACCGTCACGTTGGGGTTCGTCACTGTGGAGCCGTTGGCCGGCGCGGTGATGGCCACCGTCGGCGCCGCAACCGATACCGTGAAGGTGGAGGAGGCCTGGGTGCTGTTGGTCGTGCCGTTCGTGGAGACCGCGGTCACGGTGTACGTACCGTTGGCCAGCGGGCCCGGCACCGTGTACGTCCAGTTGCCGCCCGTCACCGTGACGGGGCCATAGCTCTGCCCACCCAGCGTGAACGTGACGGACGTCGCGTTCGCCGCCGTGCCAGACACCACCACGTTGGTGGGGTTCGTCACCGTCGAGCCGTTGGCCGGCGCGGTGATGGCCACCGTCGGACCGGCCACCGTGAAGGTGCTGGTCGCGGCCGTGCTGTTCGTGGTGCCGTTGGTGGACA
>NZ_RAWR01000263.1:0-12928 GCF_003986945.1 Corallococcus sp. AB018
TTCTACAACCGGAAGCGGCGCCACTCCGCCCTGGGCTACCTCAGCCCCATCGAGTTCGAGCGAGTGGCCACAACGAGTAGGCTGGCCGCGTAACCAACCTGTCTACGGAACCGGGTCACGCCCAGACGCCTGGGCGTTCGCGGGAGTCGAAGGCGAGACGCTGTACCTCGACGACGTCTTCGCCCGCGAGCCCTTCGACCTGCGAGCCTGGATCCCCCGGTTGATTGACCGGCCCATCCGGTCCATCCGCTTCGGGTTCACTCCAGAGCGCTACTGGCCGGAGGCCGTGACGGCCGGTGAGGACATGGAAGCGGACCTGTTCGTGCGCAACTTCCATCCCTCACAAGAGGCCCACCGGTTCCCGGTCATGGCCCACACATGACCCTGTCCCCATTCACATGAATGGGGACAGGGAAGAGCCTCACTGGCAGAGCCGCTCGACCGACTTGATCCGCACCACGCCGTCAACGTTCGGATCGTTGGTCTGGTCTCCGAGGGCGATGGTGCCGGTCGCCGAGAAGTTGTTCCGCGTGAGCTTCGCGACGCCGTCGATGCTCACCGTCGCGACCTTCGCGGCATCCACCACGAGCTCGTAGACATGGTACGCGCCATCGGTCACGGAGAATGCCGCGGACTGCGTGTCATCCGCCCAGCCAATCGCCGCATTGTCCAGGTAGATCATCTGCGAGCGATCCGTGGAGTTGCCGAACGGCGGGGTGAAGCTGCCCAGGATGGCCGCGCCGCTGTCGAGCTGGTTGTGGTTGTTCGCCGACTCGACCTGCATCGTCACTCGGAGCTTGAACGGCTTCGTTGCGTCGAACGCGTTCGCCCGCGTGATGAGCAACTGCCCGCTCGTTCGGCCGCCGCTGTTCGTCGACGTCGCGAGGCGGACGTAGTCCTCGCCGTACGTGAGTGTGTTCGGCGTCTGCGCGACCGTCGACCAGCCCTGCGCTGCGATGTCGCTGCCGCCGACCAGCAGCGGGACGCTCGCGCGCGGCGACCACGTCGTCGTCGACGTCGCGGGTGCGCAGACCTCACAGGCATTCGCGGGGTTCGGCGTACCCTCGGAGTAGAACGTGTCGTCGATCAGGCACTTCGGGCTGCACGCGCCTGCCGAGCAGATCTGTCCCGAGCCGCACGCCGCCCCGTCCGCGAGCGGCGTCCACGTGGTCGCGGACGTCGCGGGCACGCATTGCTCGCACGCGTTCGCCGGGTTCACCGCCCCGGCCGCGACCTGCTGGCCGTCGATCCGACAGACCGGGACGCAGACACCGGCCTCACAGGCCTCGGTGGTCGTGCAGGCCTGGTCACACCCTCCGCAGTGGGCGGAGTCACTGTCGGTATTGACGCACGTGTCACCGCACTGCGTGGTGCCGGCGTCAGTGCACATCTCCACGGACGCATCGGGGACGGATGCGTCCGGCACGGACGCATCGGGAACGGACCCGTCGGGGGGATTGGAGGGATCGTCACTACAGGCAGCGAAGAAGCCGAGCACGACCACACAGGAGAGCGCGATGGAACGAATGGAGATCATGACTGTCAGTGACTTTCCGCCTGCACCACGGATCTCGGGCGAAGGCCCGTCCTGGTTTTTCACGGTGCGGGAAGAGGGAGCAGAAGCCCCTCCTTGCGACTCACTGCAATACGTCGGCCAGGTAGTCGACGAACACCCTGACTCGCGCCGGCAGGTTGGCGCCACCGACAAAGACGGCGTGGATGTTCTCCGTGTCGCCCGGATTGTAGCGCTCCAGCAGAGGAACCAGTTGGCCGGAGCGGAGCTCTTCCTCGACGCTGAATGCGCCGACGCGCGTCACTCCCACGCCGGCAGCAGCCAGCTGGCCCAGGGTCTCTCCGTTATTGGCTTCGATACAGCCCTTCAATGACAGGCTGTATTCATGCCCGTCGCGCACGAAGGGCCAGACCGCTTCGGCCCGACGAAAATTGAAGTTCAGGCAGTTATGGTGGTGCAGGTCTTCTGGAACCATCGGCGTCCCGCGCCGGTTCAGGTAGTCGGGTGAAGCCACGATCACGCGCCCTTTCTCGCCGAGCTTGCGCGCGGTCAAACCGCTGTCCGCGAGTGGGCCGAAGCGAATGGCGACGTCCGCCTGACCTGCTGCGATGTCGACCACGCTGTCCGTCAGGTTGATGTCCACCAGGATGTGGGGGTATCGCGCCGTGAAGTCGCCCAACAGGGGGACCACGCACAGGCGCCCATGCGAGAGGGCGGCGCTCACCCTCAGCCGCCCGCGCGGCGCGCCCAGATCCGCGATGGCCTGCTCCGCGTCGTCCAGCTCCGCCAGGATGCGCCGTGCCGCGCCCAGATAGGCTTGCCCCTCGGGCGTCAGGGTCAGGGCCCGGGTCGTGCGGATCATCAGGCGTACCCCCAGACGCGCCTCGATGCGGTCGAGGGTCCGGCTGACGGCCGACGGGGACAGGCCCAGCTCACGCCCGGCCGCCGAGAAGCTGCCGGTCGCCGCCACGGCCGAAAAGACGGCCATCTCACGCGCCCGATCCTCGCCGCCCAGCTGCACCTTTGCGTTCATCTCAAGAATCCTTGGCTTTCGAGGGCTCTAACGCGCGCGCGACCGCCCAGCCATCTTTGCGCGCTCAGAACAACGCACCCCGTCGTGAACAGTCGCCGCGGGGGCAGAGAAAGGTTTCCTCGGATGAAGCCCAACCCTCCTCTTCTCGCTCTGGCGGTCGGCGCCTTCGGCATCGGGGTCACGGAGTTCGCGCCGATGGGCATGCTGCCTGTGATCGCAGGAGACCTCGGCGTCTCCATTCCAGCGGCGGGCCTGCTGGTCAGCGCCTACGCCTTCGGGGTGCTGCTCGGCGCGCCGGTGATGACCTTGACGACCGGCCGCGTGCCGCGCCGGACCCTGCTGGTCGGCCTGATGGGCATCTTCACCCTGGGCAATCTGCTGTCGGCGCTCGCGCCGGAGTACTGGACCTTGATGGCGGCGCGGGTGGTGACGTCGTTCAACCACGGCGCCTTCTTTGGCGTGGGCGCCATCGTCGCGGCCAGCGTGGTCGCGCCGAACAGGCGTGCGGGCGCTGTCGCGGCCATGTTCATGGGACTGACCGTCGCCAATATCACCGGCGTTCCCCTGGCCTCCTGGGCGGGCGAGACCCTGGGCTGGCGCGCATCCTTCTGGGGCATCGCGGGTCTGGGTGCACTGGCGATGATCGCGCTTCGCTTGACCCTGCCGCACGGCCGGGTCGAGCCCGCTGCCGACGACAGCGGCGCCATGAAGGCCGAACTGGCGGTGCTCCGACGCGGCCCTGTTCTGGCTGCCCTGTCGCTGACCGTGATCGGATCCAGCTCCATGTTCACAGTCTTCACCTACATCGCGCCGATTCTGAAGGAGCGGACCCTGGCCTCGACCGGCTTCGTCACCGCCATGCTGGTGACCTATGGACTGGGGCTGACGCTCGGCAACTGGCTGGGGGGCCGCTTCGCCGACAGGTCGGTGGACCGGACCTTGATTGTCACCCTTGCCGGACTCGCCGCGCTGTTGGTCGTCTTCGCTGGGGTCATGCCATGGCAGGCGCCCGCCGCCGTGGTGATCTTCCTCTGGGGCGTGGCGAGCTTCGCCCTGGTGCCGCCGCTGCAGATGCGGGTGATGACCGCCGCCAGCGACGCACCGAACCTGGCTTCGGCCATGAACATCGGGGCTTTCAACCTGGGCAACGCCATCGGAGCGGCCCTCGGTGGGGCGGTCATTGGCCTCAACCTCGGCTATCCGGCCGTGGCCTTGGCCGGGGCGGCGATGGCTGGAGCAGGCCTCATCCTGGTCTTGTTGCTGGTTCGCCGCGAGGCCCGCGTGATCGCGACGCTCCCGGCGCGCTGCTGAACCGACAAGCTTTAGAGCCCCAGCTCCAAGCCGATGCCCGGGGCCACGGACCAGAGCGTCTTCCGGGAGTTGGTTCCCGGGAACCACTCACCGACCACCTGCGCCCGGAGGAACTCCAGGAAGGTGATGCCCACGAGTGCCTGGACCACGGGCCGTGAGCACGCGGTCACGTGGCTGGCGCCTCGGTCCGTGCAGAGGCTCGTTCCGTAGCCGTCGTTCGCGCTGAACAACCAGCCGGCGCGAAGCGCGAGGCGGCTTTGGGATCTGTGCGAATGGCCACCCGGGTAGCTGCGCCAATGAAGTGCAATCTTCCCTGGTCAGCGAACACGGTGTTCACGCACCGTTTCCCGATAGCGAAGCCGCACTTGCGAGTGAATTGGGTCGACCTCGACGTGTCCCTGGCACGGATATAGAGCGCCAAGGGGGCCGAGAGAATTGAGGTGGTCGCCCATCTATGATCGACTCTAGGCCCAGTATGCACGGGGGATAAGTGAGCGAGCCCAATAACGCGGAGTCAGTAGTGCACGTAGCCACCGATGGAGGCAGCGCCAAGCCCGAAGTTTGGACACCAGAGGAGGAGCGAAATCGGGAGGTTTGGAAACTAGCTATTGACCTGCAAAAGCACTTCAACGACATCCACTTCCGGCTGCGCGCTTTCTACTTCGGCTTCTTAAGCGTGATTGCCACGGCCGTTGCAGCGCTCCTCTTCTCCACCGCGATGAGTGAGGCCAAGACGCAATTTCCTGCAGGAAGCCTAAAGCGAATAATTCTAAGCGTTTTCCTGGTCACCCCCGGAGTCGCAGTTTGGAGCCTCGACCGGTTCTACTATCATCCACTACTAGTTGCCGCCGTCGAAAAGGCGATAGAGATTGAAAGGATTTCGCCAAGGTTGATGTCGATCTCGACACATTTACGAAGTATGAATCACGCGTCGGTGTTTTTTGCGGCCTCGCGTGGACGCTCAAAGGTAACGTTGTTTTATGCGCTGATAACATCCGCAATGGTGGGACTCCTCAATGCAGATGAATGGTGCGCCGCCATCCTCTCGAGTGTCGTGGCTGGTGTGTTGTTCTATGTCTTTGAAAACAGTGCTGAGTGGTGGCGCGAGACCAAGGGTGGATGAGAGAGTCGTTGATGGTGGGCTTCAAGATTGTTGTGTGAGAAGGCCATTCGGTGGGCCTCACCTCCAGCACCGCCGAGATGAGGGGCGAAACCAGCTAGAGCGTGTCCGCAAAACAGGTCGAGGGCGCCCGGCGTTGAGGAGGCATGAGCCCAGGAGAACTGACCGACGCGCAATGGAAGAGACTGTCCGGCCTGCTGGCACCACGGAGGCCGGACAGGGGACGCCCAAATATGAACATTCGCTTGGTGGTGGATGGCATCTGCGGGGCGCTGCGCACGGGCGGTGAGCGTCAAGGTAGTTGTCGCGTGAGAGTGTTCAGCCGATGCGCTTCAGCTCCTGCACTTCCGGTGAGGGGTTGAGGCGCACGGGGCCCGCTGGCGTCCAGTCGCGGGTGTCGCGGCTCCATCGCTCGGGGTGACGTGCGCGAGCGCGCTGGTACACCTGGTGGCGCTGAGCGAGCAGCGCGACGTCGAGGCCAAAGTGCCTGGCTTCCGGCGTGACGAAGCGGATGGCGGAGTGTCGGTGCTCGGTGTTGTACCAGGCGACGAAACGCGCCACCCATGCGTGCGCGTCCTGCGTCGATGCGAAGGCGCGCTGGGGGAAGGAGGGGCGGTACTTCAGCGTGCGGAAGAGGGCTTCGGAGAAGGCGTTGTCGTCCGAGACGCGGGGCCGGCTGAAGGAAGGGGCCACGCCCAGCCATTGCAGCGTCGCGAGCATCGTGGCGCCCTTCATCGGGCCGCCGTTGTCCGAGTGCAGCACCAGGCCCTCGGGGCAACCCGCCTCGCGCCAGCTTTCGCGGATGAGCGCCGCGGCATGCGCGGACGACTCCTCCTCGTGGACATGCCAACCCATGATGCGGCGGCTGAAGACGTCGACCACGAGGTAGAGGTAGAGGAAGGCGCCCTTCACCGGGCCCTTCAGGTAGGTGATGTCCCAGCTCCGTAACCGTCCGGCCAACGACGTGTGCCGGATCGCTTGAAGGCGGACGGGGGCCGTGCTCGGGGCGAGCGGCGACGGATTGAGGCCCGAGGAGGAGAAGATGCGCAGCGTCAGGAGGCGCTGGTGGCGCGCAGACGCTTCCATTCGTGCGGCAGCAGTTCTCCGATGCGCGCATTCGGGTGCGTCTGGACGCGCAGCAACACGTCGGCGAGGTAGTCCTCGGGATTGACGCCGTGGGCCTCGCAGGTAGCGACGAGGGCGTAGAGGCCGGCGAGGTTCTCCCCCGCGGCTTCATGGCCGACGAAGAGGAAGTTCTTCCTGCCCAGGGTCGCTTTTCTCAACGCGCTCTCGCTGCGGTTGTTGTCCAAGGGCAGGCGCGCGTCGCGGACGAATCGAGTGAGGGCGTCCCACTGTTTTCGGGCGTAGGAGAGGGCTTGGCCCAGCGGCCCCTTCGGAGGATGGAGCGGCGTCTGCTCCTCCATCCAGGCGCGCAGCCCAGCGAGGACGGGAGCACTCTTCTGCTGACGCAGCTCGCGGTGGGCGTCGGTGCGCACGAGGCCGGCGTCGCGGGCCTGGGCCTCTACGCGGTAGAGGGCGAGGATGAAGTCCAGGGCCTCGCGGGCTTCCGGCGCGGTGGGCAGCGCGTCGAAGAAGCGGCGGCGCACGTGCGCCCAGCAGCCGACGCGCACGCGCCCCTCGGGCAGCGTCACCGCGTTGTAGCCCGTGTAGGCATCCACCACGAGGGCGCCCCGGGTGCCGCCCAGCACGTCATTCGGCGTCGTGCTGGCCCGGCCCAGACTGAAGCGGTAGCCGATGAGCCACTCGCCCTTGGGTGTCTGGGTGAGGAAGGTCCAGAGGTAGCCTTGCTTCGTCTTCTTCACGTCCAGCACGCGCATGGGCGTCTCGTCGGCCCACACCACCTCGGAGGCCGCAATGACTTGCAAGAGGTGCCTGGAGAGCGGCTGCAATACCGAAGCGGACTGGTGGAAGAGGTCCGTCAGCGTGCTGCGATGCATGGGCACGCCGCCCCGCTCTACGCGCTGGGCGAGCCGGTGCAAGGGCATGGCGTCCGCGCATTTGGACGTCACCACGTGCGCCAGGAAGCCCGGGCCGTACTCGCCTCTGTCCACCACCCGCACGGGGGCCGGGGCCGTCACTACGCCCTGGCCGCATGCGCACGCGAGGACTTCCTGTACGTGCACCTGGCGCTCGAAGAAGGCCGGGACGTACTCGTACATTACCGAGGTGCGCCCCGTGCCCAAGGGCTTCAGGTCCTCGCTGCCGTACGTGGGGCAATGGCGCGCCTCGGGTGGCACCACGTGCCGCACTTCGCGCGTAGGGGCCTCCTCGGCCTTGCGCGCCGCGCGCTTCTGGCGCTTCGCCAAGGCAGCCGTCGCCCGAGCCGTCTCCTCTTCGGGGCTGGGTGACGCGCCTCTCAGCTCCGAGGCGACAGGCGGCAGCTTCTCCGCATTGCGGCCGAAGACGCGCCGCTCCAGCGCGGCCATCTTCGACTCCAGCGACGTCATCCGCTCGCGCAGCTCCTCGGCCTCCTCACGCCAGGGGCAGAAATGGTCGAGAGGGAGGACTCTGGGCACCCGCTCTCAACGACTCGCCGGGTAGGCCATTCACCAGGTGACGTGCTCAGCTACCTGTACGCCCTGGGGGCGCCCAGGCAGGCGGGCGCTTCACCTCGGCCACGTCGATGCCATCCAGCAGCATCGCCAGTTGCGTGGCGTCCAGCGTCACCGCCTTCGCCTCCGTGTCCACCCGGGGCAGCCGGAAGCGGCCCGTCTCCAGCCGCTTGTAGAGCAGCACGAAGCCGCCCCGGCTCCACGTCAGCACCTTGATGCGGTCGCCCCGCCTGGAGACGAAGGCGAAGAGGTGTCCCGAGTAGACGTCTTCACCCCACGCCGTGCGCACCAGCGCCATGAGCCCGTCAATCGACTTGCGCATGTCCACCGGCTCCGTGGCCAGCACGACTCGGACGGAAGAAGGCAGCGTGAACATCGCTGCTTCACCGCCCCAGCGCCGCGACGAGAAGCGCCACGTAGGCCACGTCGGTCCCCACCGCGAAGCGCACCCGCGCTCCGCTCGCGGCGACCACCTCCAGCACCGACTCCGTCGCCACCTGCACCGGTAACAGCCGCACCGGCTCCGCTCGCGCCGCCTCGGCACGTCGACTGCGGTACACCCACGACTGCAAAGTGCTCAGTCGCACGCCTTGCTCCAGCGCGAATTCCCGCTGCGTCTGCCCACTCGCCCCGAAGGCTTCCGCGACGCGCACCCACTCCGGCTTCTCCACCTGCTTCGCCATGCACTGAAGCGTCCGCTGCGCGCCGCTACCCCAGCAATCCCTTACGGCACGTCGTTGGCCGGACGGTTAGTGCGCCGGGATAAACCGGCATGGAGTCGCGAATGAAAGAGTCGTACATCGAAGGGCTAACCACCCGCGATGACCCCAAGTCATGCGACGGCACCCGCAAGGGGGCTGGGCGAAGCGTTGACCGGGGTAGGTGCAGGCTGGGTATTGAGCTGCGAAATCAGGCCTCCAGGACGCCGACGCTGTTAACCGAAGCGGAAGGCCCCACGGACGCGAGCGCCAGGGTGAGTTCGCGAACGGTCCTGCGCAGTCGGAGACCCCATGCATGTACTGAAACTCCATGCACGAGAACCGGGAGGTCCTCTGCTTGCCCACCGCAGTTGGCGAGGTGGGACGCATCGGGAAGGTCGGAGACCGTCATCCGATGACGCACGGGCAGAGGAAGTCGGACAGGCTCGTAGTACCGGTGAAGCCGTCGAACAACGCTCGCAGTCGAGCCGCGGAGACGGTGGAGGGAAGGAGCCTGGCCAAGAGGAACGCGGGGGAGCAAAACAGGCCCCGGACACAGAGCCGGACAGGTCTGCCCAGTGAGCTCCTTCGCGTACGCCAAGCTGCAAGGAAGGACAGGAAGGCGAAGTTCACCGCGCTGCTACACCACGTCACACTCGAAAGCCTTCGGACGTCGTTCGCGGCACTGCGCCGCAACGGTAACCGTCCGGCCAACGACGTGCCGTGAGGGATTGCAGGGGCGGCGGCGCGCGGCGGACGCTGCTGGGCATGTCGAAGCAGGTGGAGAAGCCGGAGTGGGAGCGCGTCGCGGAAGCATTTGAAGCGAGCGGGCTGGCGCAACGGGAATTCGCGCAGCAGCGAGGCGTGAGGCTGAGCACGTTGCAGTCCTGGGTGTACCGGCGTCGGCGGGCCGCGACGGCGTGCGGTGAGCCGGTGCGACTGTTGCCGGTGCAGGTGGCGACGGCCCCCGTGGCGTCCGAGTCCGTGCTGGAGGTGGTGGCGGCAAGCGGAGCGCGGGTGCGTTTCTCCGTCGGGACGGACGTGGCCTACGTGGCCCGGCTCGTCGCCGCGCTGGGGACGTGAGGCCGCGATGTTTACCCTTCCCGCGTCGGTGCGCGTGGTGCTAGCCACGGAGCCAGTGGACATGCGCAAGTCCATCGACGGGCTGATGTCGCTGGTGCGCACGGCCTGGGGTGAGGACGTCTACTCGGGGCACCTCTTCGCCTTCGTCTCGCGCCGAGGCGACCGAATCAAGGTGCTGACGTGGAGCCGGGGCGGCTTCGTGCTGCTCTACAAACGACTGGAGACGGGAAGATTCCGCCTGCCCCGCGTGGAGGCGGAAGCGAAGTCGGTGGCGCTGGACTCGACGCAGTTGGCGATGCTGCTGGACGGCATCGACGTGGCCCAGGTGCAGAGGCAGCCCGCCTGGACGCCTCCCGGGCGCACGGGCAGCTGAGACGGACTGGGGCACCGGGACGGGCCGTTATTCAAGAGTGCCTCGCGTGCTGCCCCAGAACCACTTCTGCCCCTGGCGGGAAGAAGCCGAGGAACTCAAAGCCGAGGTGGGCCGCATCGGCGGAGAGCTGGACACCCTCAAAGGGCAGATGGCGGCGCTGCAACGCCACGTCTTCGGCCGCAAAGCCGAGCGGATGCCGTCCGTCGCCAGCGAGCTGCGCCAGGCCGCGGTGAGCCCCGCGTCGAAAGCAGCGCGGGACGAGGCGGCCCTGCGGACCCGGCGCGAGCGTGCGGCGCACAAGGCCGAGGAGGCCCCCAGCCGCGAAGTCCGGCATCCGGTACCACCCGAGGCCCGGCACTGTCCCGCGTGCGGAAGCGAGGACTTGAAGCCGCTGGGCGAGGGCCGAAGGACGGTGGTGTATGAGTACGTGCCCGCCTTCTTCGAGCGCCAGGTGCACGTGCAGGAAGTCCTCGCGTGCGTGTGCGGCCAGGGCGTGGTGACGGCCCCCGCGCCCGCCAGGGTGGTGGACAGGGGCGAGTACGGCCCGGGCTTCCTTGCGCACGTGGTGACGTCCAAGTGCGCCGATGCCATGCCCCTGCATCGGCTGGCGCAGCGGATTGAAAGAGGCGGCGTCCCCATGAGTCGCAGCACGCTGACGGACCTCTTCCACCAGGCCGCTTCGGTACTCCTGCCGCTCTCGTCGCACCTCTTGCAAGTCATCGCGGCCTCCGACGTGGTGTGGGCTGACGAGACGCCCGTGCGCGTGCTGGACGTGAAGAAGACGCGCCAGGGCTACCTCTGGACCTTCCTCACCCAGACGCAGCAGGGCGAGTGGCTGCTGGGCTATCGCTTCAGCCTGGGCCGGGCGGGCAAAACGCCCAAGGACGTCCTGGGCGGCACGCGGGGTGCCCTCGTGGTGGACGCCTATACCGGCTACAACGCGGTGACGCTGCCCGAAGGACGCGTGCGCGTCGGCTGCTGGGCGCACGTCCGTCGCCGCTTCTTCGAGGCGCTTCCCACCGCGCCCGAGGCCCGCGAGGCCCTGGACTTCATTCTCGCCCTCTACCGGGTGGAAGCGCAGGCGCGCGACGCGGGCGTCGTGCGCACGGACGCGCACCGAGAGCTGCGCCAGCAGCAAAGTCTCCCCGTCCTCACGGCGCTGCGCGCGTGGCTCGAATCGCAGCTCCCTCGCCACCTGCCCAAGGGCCCCATGGGCCAGGCCCTTTCCTACGCGCTGAAGCAGTGGGACGCCCTCTCGCGCTTCGTCTCCGACGCGCGCCTGCCCTTGGACAACAACCGCTCCGAGGCGGCGCTGCGCAAAGCGGCCCTGGGCCGGAAGAACTTCCTCTTCGTCGGCCATGAGGCCGCGGGGCAGAACCTCGCGGGCCTCTACGCTCTCGTCGCCACCTGCGAGGCCAACGGCGTCAATCCCGAGACGTACCTCGCGGACGTGCTGCTGCGCGTCCAGACACACCCGCATGCGCGCATCGGCGAGCTGCTGCCGCACGAATGGAAGCGGCTTCGCGCCGCCGACTCCTCCTGACGCTCCCTCACCACGACACCTCACCCCATTGGGACTCGCGGCGCCCGCCGAGCACGGCCGAGGCTTGCCTTCAAGCTCGCCGACACGTCATTGGCCGGACGGTTACCCGCAACGCCGCGCCGGGAGTAGACGGCGTGACGTGGGAGACGTACGGCGCAAGGCTCGAAGAGAACCTTCGGGACCTGCACGCACGCCTCCACCGAGGAGCGTACCGGGCGAAGCCCTCACGCAGAACGTACATCCCCAAGGCGGACGGGCGGCAGCGACCGCTCGGCATCGCGGCACTGGAGGACAAACTCGTCCAGCGCAGCATCGTCGAGGTGATGAACGCCATCTATGAGGAGGACTTCCTTGGCTTCTCGTATGGGTTCCGGCCAGGGCGCAGCCAGCACCAGTCGCTGGATGCGCTCGCGACCGGACTCAAACGAAGGAGGGTGAACTGGGTGCTCGACGCGGACATTCGTGGGTTCTTCGACGCCATCGACCACGAGTGGCTGATGAAATTCCTCGAGCACCGGATTGCAGACAAGCGAGTCCTGCGCCTCATCCAGAAGTGGCTGAGCGCAGGTGTGATGGAGAAGGGGACGTGGCGGGCGAGCGAAGAAGGCACGCCCCAGGGAGCGACGGTGTCGCCGCTGCTGGCGAACATCTACCTCCACTACGTCCTCGACCTCTGGTTCCAGCGGTGGAGAAGAAAGCAGGCGCGAGGTGATGTCATCATCACGCGCTACGCGGACGATTTCATCGTGGGTTTTGAGGACCGCTCTGATGCCGAGCAGTTCCTGGCGCTCCTCCGCGAGAGACTGCGGATGTTCGCTCTGGAACTGCACCCGGAGAAGACACGCCTCATTCAGTTCGGGAGGCTCGCCTCCAAGAGCAGAGAGAGGAGTGGGCTTGGGAAGCCAGAAACCTTCAACTACCTCGGGTTTACTCACATCTGCGGCAAGTCGAAGGCAGGCTTCTATCTGGTGAAACGGCACACGATGCGGGTGCGGATGAACGCGAAGCTGAAGGACGTGAAAGCGGAACTTCAGCGACGTCGCCATCTGCCCATCCCGGAGCAGGGGAACTGGCTTGCATCCGTGGTGCGCGGCTATTTCGCGTACCATGCAGTTCCCACCAACATCGCCGCCATGGGGCGATTCCGAACGCAGGTCGGCCAGCACTGGTACCGGGCGCTCCGGCGTCGGAGCCAGCGTGACCGGACGAACTGGGCGAGGATGAAGACCTTGGTGGACCGATGGCTTCCGAAAGCTCGTATCCAGCACCCTTGGCCTGAAGAGCGGTTCGACGTCACCACTCAAGGCAAGAGCCCAGTGCGTTAGCAGCGCCCGCTGGGATCTGTGCGGGGGGCGGCTCCAGCCTTCACGGGTGAAGAGCCGTCCCTACCGCGACCACAACTACAACAGCCTGCGCGACTGGTGCCATGAGCACCGAGTGCAGGCTGTCATCCCCACCCGCACCGACCAGTGGCGCCTGCGCTCCTTCCGCCACGCGACCTACCGCAAGCGCCGCCGCGTGGAGTGCCTCTTCAATCGATTGAAGCAGAACCGGCGTAACCGTCCGGTGGACGTCGTGCCGGGACGCTTGAAGACAGGCCCCGGCCGTGCTCGGCGGGCGCCGCGAGGAGCGAGTTGTTCAGGGACTGAGCTGGAGGGGCGACTCGGGCGGGTCGGCGGTG
>NZ_RAWR01000264.1:0-12909 GCF_003986945.1 Corallococcus sp. AB018
GCAGGAGGAGGCGCCGCCCACCCCCGTGACGCCCCCGGAGAAGAAGGCCGAGTCGCCCGCGGCGGAGGCGGAGAACCAGGAGGCGCCCATCGTCATGCCCCTGGAGATCACGGAGACGCCCGCGCCCCGCGACCCGCTCGGCATTGAATCGCAGAGCGTGAAGGGCAACGTGCTCACGCTCAACGTCCGCCACGGCGGCGGCTGCAAGGAGCACCGCTACGGCCTCGCGTGGGACGGGCGCTTCACCAAGACGGCCGCGGGCGAGCCGCGCGCGGAGCTCACGCTGCTCCACGACGCGAACAACGACCGGTGCAAGGCGATGGTCTACAAGGAGCTGGCCTTTGACTTGTCCACGCTGAAGCAGGAGTGGAGCGAGAAGGGCCACGGCGACCACGCCACGCTCCACCTGGACTTCAACGGCGTGCCGGACCAGTCCGCCAACTTCAAGTTCTGACAGGTGCATGACCCTGCGCGAGGAGGTCCTCGCGCAGGCGCGTCAGCACCTTGCCCAGCAGGTTCAGCCCCCGCCACGTGGACGGGTCCTGGATGCGCGGGTCCTCCGCGGAGAGCCCCACGCCCCAGATGCGGTCCAGGGGACTGGCCTCCACCAGCTCCGTGCCCGCCGTGGCGAGCAGCGCCTCCAGGAGGTGCGGGTGCTGGGTGAACTTCGCGTGGTTGCCCTCGTAGACGATGCGCTCACGCTCGCGCTCCCAGAGGGCCGCGTCGAACGGGGTCACCTTGCGGCCCAGCGCCTTGTGCTGCTTGGGCGTAGCGGCGCACAGCATCTGCTCCAGCACGCGCGTGTCACCGAACAGGCGCGCCTTGCCCGCCATCATGTACTGCTCCGCGCAGGTGTAGCGCACGCCGTCCACCGTGAAGACGGAGGGGTGCCACTGCGAGAAGAAGGAGTCCTCCTTCCAGAAGAACGTGAACCGCGCCGTCGTCGTCGTGCCCATCCCAGGCCTCCTGAAATCTTCGTGTAATTATGACACGAACGTGCGGCGATGGAGGAACCTGACTGGGGGCCCTACAATGGCCGTCCGCTCCCCATGCGACTTCAAGAAGCCCAGAAGCTGTTGGACCGCTGTTTCACCGGTACGCGGGAGGGTGCGCCTCGCCTCCACGAGCCCTCGGACCCCCGCTTCGCGGAGCGGGGTGGCGCGGTGTGGCTGGAGTACCGCTGGTACGTGCGCGAGCGCGGCATCGCGGAGGTGTTCCTCAAGTGGGACCGGGTGCCGCCCGGCAACGAGAAGACGGTGGAGGCCACGGTGCTGCGCACGCACCTCTTGGGCCAGTCCCCCATGCTGTCCCAGCGCGCGCTGCGCACGGTGGAGGGCGGCACGCCCTCGCCGGAGCGGGTGCTGGACGTGCTCAAGAACGACGGCATCCGCCGCGAGTGCGTGGCCCGGGGCCGCACCACCGTGACGGTGGAGCACTGGGAGAGCCGGCGCCCCGCGGCGCTGCTGGACGAGGCGCGCTTCGCGGAGCTGGCCGCACCCCTGGAGGCGGAGGACTCCACGCCTGAGGGCCGTCACGAGGCCGTGCAACGGCTGGCGGACGCGGAGCGCAGTCCGCGCGTGCAGGACGTGCTCCTGCGGCTCGTCGCGCGCAAGCCGTCGCTGATGGCCCTGCGCATCCTGTCGGAGTGGGGTGAGGTGCAGGCCCGCGAGTACCTCCAGCGGGACCTGGCCGCCGTGAAGCCGGGCAACGCGGCGGACCTGTGGGCCCTCACCGCGTTGGACCGGCGCCTGGAGGCGTGGCAGTCGCTGGCGCGCCCTACGTAAGGCGCGCCAGCGGTGCGTCAGTGCGAGCCCACCCGGGGGCCCAGCACGTCGCGCAGCGCATCCGCGACGGTGAGCTTCGGGTCCCAGCCCAGCGCGCGCAGCTTGCCCGGGTCCGCCACGAGGCTGGGGATGTCCGAGGGGCGCAGCCGCGCCGGGTCCAGCTCGATGCTCGCCTGCACGCCGGACAGCTGGAGCATCTCCTCCAGCAGGCTGCGGATGGTGCGGCCCTCGCCGCTGCCCACGTTGTAGGCCTGGCCGGCCTCGCCCTTGAGCAGCAGCAGCCGGTACGCGTCCACCACGTCCTTCACATGGGAGAAGTCCCGGATGGCGTCCAGGTTGCCCGTGCGCAGGATGGGGTCCACCGTGCCCAGCGCGATGGCGCGGATCTGCGCCGCGAACGACGGCACCACGAAGGTGGGGTCCTGCCCCGCGCCCAGGTGGTTGAAGGGCCGGGCGAGGATGACCTCCATGCCGTAGCTGCGGAAGAACTGCTCTCCGGCCAGCTCCCCCGCGGACTTCGACGCCGCGTAGGGGCTGAGCGGCACGTGCCGGTGCGACTCCTCGGCGCGCGTTCCTTCCGCGACGGGGCCGTACACCTCACCGGAGCCCACCAGCAGCACTCGCGCCTTGGGGGCGCTCTCACGCAGGGCGGTGAGCAGGTGCACCACGCCCATGGTGTTCACCGCGAAGACGCGCGCGGGGTTCTGGTGGCTCTTGGCCACCGAGCTGAAGCCGGCCAGGTGCAGCACCGCGTCCGGCTTCACCTCGGAGACCGCCGCCTTGACCTTCGCCTCATCGGCGATGTCGAAGTGCAACGCGGTGCTGCTGATGCCCTCGCCGCGAGGCCCGTGCACCTCCACCACTTCATCGCCGGCCGCCCGAAGGGCAGCGCACGCATGACGGCCGACGAATCCATCCGCTCCCGTGACGAGGACGCGCATCTTACCGCTGTCCTGCCTTCACTCGCTCCAGGTCCGCGTCGACCATCATCTCCACGAGCTGCTTGAAGCGCACCGTGGGCTCCCAGCCGAGCTTCTCCTTGGCCTTGTCGTACTTGCCGATGAGCAGGTCCACCTCCGCGGGGCGCACGAACGCGGGGTCGATCTTCACGTGCTTCTGGTAGTCCAGGCCCACGCGCGAGAAGGCGATCTCCACCAGCTCCCGCACGGTGTGCGTCTCGTTGGTGGCGACGACGAAGTCCTCCGGCGTCTCCTGCTGGAGCATGCGCCACATGGCGTCCACGTAGTCGCCCGCGAAGCCCCAGTCGCGCTTGGCGTCCAGGTTGCCCATGGGCAGCGTGTCCTGGAGGCCCATCTTGATGCGCGCCACGTTGTACGTGACCTTGCGCGTGACGAACTCCAGGCCACGGCGGGGCGACTCGTGGTTGAAGAGGATGCCGCTCACCGCGAAGAGCTTGAAGGACTCGCGGTAGTTCACGGTGATGTGGTGGCCGTACGCCTTCGCCACGCCGTACGGGCTGCGCGGGTAGAAGGGCGTGTCCTCCGACTGCGGGACTTCCAGCACCTTGCCGAACATCTCGCTGGAGGACGCCTGGTAGAAGCGCACCTGCGGGCGGGTGTGGCGGATGGCCTCCAGCATCTTCGTCACGCCCAGCGCGGTGAACTCACCGGTGAGCACCGGCTGGTTCCAGCTGGTGGGCACGAAGGACTGTGCCGCCAGGTTGTAGACCTCGTCCGGCTGGGTGAGGTTCAAGAGCGCCGCGAGCGAGAACTGATCCAGCAGGTCGCCCTGGTGCAGCGTCACCTTTCCCTGCAGGTGCGCGATGCGCTCGAACTTCTCCTCGGAAGAGCGGCGCACCATGCCGTGCACCTCGTAGCCCTTCTTGAGGAGCAGCTCCGCCAGATAGCTGCCGTCCTGCCCCGTGATGCCAGTAATGAGTGCGCGCTTGGCCATGGCCCTTGTCTGTTCGCTGGGAGACGCTGTTCGTTGTACCCGAGGCTTTCGCCGTCTGCCAACCGTTCCAGGGTTTCAGGGAACTTGAAGAGTGACGTGCCCATGCCTAGGTAGGGAGCGACCTGCCCAGGAGCCGCCCATGCGCAACCTCTCCCTCCCTGCATTGACGGTCGTGCTCATGAGCACGGCGGCGGGGGCCCAGACGGCTCCCGTGGCGGTGCCCTACACCGTGCAGACCCAGCCCGGAGCGCGCTCCGGGGGCGGCACCGTGAACGACGTGGCCCTGTGGGTGAACCCGGCCGACCCGGCCGCGAGCCGACTCATCACGGCGGACCAGAACAACGGCCTGTTCACCTACGCCCTGGACGGCGGGGAGGTGCAGGGCAACACCGAGGGCACGTCCGTGAGCGTGGACGTGCTGGGCGGCTTCCCGCTGGCGGGCGGTACGAACGCGGCGCTGGTGCTCAGCGCCAACCCCACGCTGTCGGGGCTCGTTCCCTACGTGATGGATGCCACGGCGGATGGTGGCGGGCTCACCCGCCTGTCACCCACGGTGGCCCCGCTGGACGTGGGCGTCAGCTACGCGACGGTGCGGCTGGCCCGCGGGGCGGATGGGACCATCCAGGCCTTCGGTGGACTCGCGGCTGGCGGCCTGCGGCAGTTCGCGCTGACGCCCACCGACGGCGGCGTCACGGGGACCCCGGTGCGGGACATCCCGGCCGGTACGGTGCTGGGACTGGCGGTGGACCCGGCGTACCGCGCGCTCTACGTGGCGCAGCAGGGGCAGGGGCTCTACCGCTACGGCGCGGACGCGGACGCCGGCATCCTGGGCACGCAGGTGGTGGGCCTGGGGGACGGCGGCCTGACGTCCGTGGGGCGCCTCGCGCTGTACGAGGCGTCCGGGGTGGACGGCTACCTCGTGGCGACGGATCCGAGCGCGAACACCTTCGTCGTCTTCGACCGGCGCACGCTGGGCCGGGTGGGCGCGTTCCAACTGGTGCAGGACGGCGGCACGGACGCGGTGGAGCAGTCGCGCGGGCTGGTGGCCTACTCGGGCGCGCTGGGCACGGCCTTCCCGGAGGGGCTCTTCGTCGCGCATGACGGCGTCAGCAGCAGCACGTTGACCGACAACCTCAAGCTCACCTCGTGGGGCAACGTGGCGCGGGCGTTCTCGCCGCCGCTCATCATCGCGCAGCAGCCGGCGGACGGCGGCGTGGACGGCGGCGTGGACGGCGGCACCGGCAACGACGGCGGTGGCGGCGTCATCGTCAATCCGGGCGACGGCAACCCCAATGGCGGTGGCGGCGGGACCGACGACGACAGCGGCTGTGGGTGCACCAGCACGTCGGTGCCGGCCATCGCGACGCTGGGGCTGCTGGCCATGTCGCTCCTGGGCCGCCGGCGCCGGAGCTGACGCTCGAAGCGGGTTGAAAGCGACAGGGGGGCGGGATGAAGTGCGCGCCCCATGCGCTCCTTCCGTTCCTCCGTCCTCGCGCTCGCGGTGCTCGCCTCCGCCTGCAAGGGCGGCCCGACGCCCGCACCCGCCAACACCCCGCCCCCCGCGCCCGCCCCGGCCGAGCCCGTGCGGCTCACGGTGGTGGGCACCAACGACTTCCACGGTTGGGTGATGCCCCACCGCGCCACGCTGCCGGACGGGCAGAAGGTGGAGCAGGGGGGCGCGGCGCTGTTCGCGTCCTACGTGGCGCGGCTGCGTGAGGACAACCCGGGCGGCGTGCTGCTGGTGGACGGCGGCGACCTGTTCCAGGGGACGCTGGCGTCCAACCTGGGCGAGGGCGCCATCGTCGTCGACGTGTACAACCTGCTGGGCTACACGGCGGTCGCCATCGGCAACCACGAGTTCGACTACGGGCCGGTGGGCCCCGGGCCCGTGGCCACGCGTCCGGACGAGGACCCGCTGGGGGCGCTCAAGGCCCGCGTGGCGCAGGCCAGGTTCCCCTTCCTGTCCTCCAACGTACGCGAGAAGGACGGACGCCCCCTGGCGTGGCTGGGCAACGACGGCACCACGGTCGTCACCGTGAAGGGCGTGAAGGTGGGCCTGCTGGGCCTGTCCACGCTGCAGACGCCGCAGACGACCAACCCCGCGAACGTCGCGGGCCTGCGGTTCGAGTCCCTGGCCGACTCCGCGAAGCAGGCCGCGAAGTCGCTGCGCGAGCAGGGCGCGGAGGTGGTGGTCGCCATCGCGCACGCGGGCGGCAAGTGCACGGACCTGTCGAACCCGCGAGACACGTCCGGGTGCGAGCGCGACGACGGCGAAATCTACGCGGTGCTGGAGGCGCTGCCGAAGGGCGCGGTGGACGCGGTGGTGGCGGGCCACACGCACCAGGTCATGGGGCACTTCTTCGGCGACGTGCCGGTCATCGAGACGACGGGGCTCGCGCGCTCGTTCGGCGTGGTGGACCTCTTCGTGGATCCGGTGACCCACCGCGTGCTGCCCGAGCGCACGCGCATCAACGCCGCCATCCCGGTGTGCGGCGCCGTGGACGCCACGCTGAAGTCCTGTGATCCGCTGGTGCTGCGGGACGCGAAGGACGTGCGGCTGGTGCCGGCCACGTTCCTGGGCCAGCCAGTGACGCCGGACGCCCGCGTGGAGGCGCTGGTGGCCCCCGCGGAGGCGCGCGTGGAGGAGGAGCAGCGCCGCCCGGTGGGCGTGGAGACCCGGGCCCGCATGCCCCAGGTCTACGAGGGCGAGAGCGCGCTGGGCAACCTCATCGCGGACTCGATGCGGGAGGCGGCCCGCTCCGACGCGGCGGTGATGAACGCGGGCGGCATCCGGGCGGACCTGCCGCAGGGGCCGCTCACCTTCGGGAAGCTCTACGAAATCCTGCCCTTCGACAACACGCTCGCGGTGCTGGACCTGAGCGCGGACGAGCTGCGCCGCTTCCTGTCGCTGGCCTACGGCGGCCGCAAGGGCGTCTTCGCGGTGTCCGGCCTGGAGGTGACGCTGCGCGCGTGCCCGGGCCCGGAGCGCTTCCAGGGCGTGACGCTGCCGGGCGGCAAGCCGCTGAAGGCGAAGGCGACCTACCGGGTCGCGGTGCCGGACTTCCTCCTGCGCGGAGGTGACGGGGTGGGGCCCCTGACGTCCACGCTGCCACAGGAGCGTATCCACCTGTTGCAGGCGCAGGACCTGCGCGAGGTGCTCACCGAGTACGGCCGCGCCCACGGCAACGCGCTGAAGCCCCCGGCGCTCGGACGCGTGCACCTGGTGAAGGCGGCGGGCCCCTGCACGGACGCGAAGCCCTGAAAAAAGCGCGGCCGGCGTTGGAATTTTTCCCTCCGTGCTGATCCGCTGGGGCTGGATCGCGGCGCAACCCAGCGGAAGATCAGCACATGGCGCCCAGGGCCGAATTTTCGGCCTGGGATCAGTTTCCAACGGAGGGAAACCTCCCTACTCTAGGGCACGCGAGTTCCCTTGCAGGCGCGGCCCTGAGCCAGCGCGAGCAGGTTGGAGCCCGTGCGTGGGAGGGACAGAAGAAATGCTCTACAAAGTGACCCCGATGATGGTCCCCGCCGTGCCCGAGAAGAAAGAGGCACGCGAGCCGGGCCAGCCGCGCAAGCGGCGCAAGTCCTCCGTCTACGACGCCGACGGCCACGAGGTGTTGATCTCGCTGATGTGTCTGAAGTGCAAGACGCTCAAGCCGCTGGCGCAGTTCGGGCTGCGGAAGATGGCGGACGGCGCCATCCGCAACCAGCCGTGGTGCCGGGGCTGCCGCTCGGGCGCGGGCACGAAGAAGCCGAAGAAGGACGAGTCCCAGGCCGCCACCGTCCAGGTGCCCGCCGTCGCCGCCACGGAGCCCGTGCTCCAGGTCGTCGCCGCCGTGCCGCTCGACGCCGCGCCCGTGGCTCCGACGCTCGTCGACGCCCCGGCGGCCGACGCGACGCCCACCCCCCTGGTCTGATTCACCGCCTGGGATGATCCGCCCTGCTGGGGCGCGCACTGTTCGCGCCCCGCATGTGACGGATCTGCCCGGAGCCTCCGCTCGCTTCGAGCCTTCAGGAGGGTCTCTTCCCGCCGGGCGATGATCCGCCCGGCCGGCCCGCCTCCTGCTTCAGGACAGCCGCAGGCCCGCCGGCAGCGTATCGCCGAGCGCCCGGGCTTCGTCCGCCGCCTCCAGGGCCACCACCTCGCGCACCATCCGGACCCAGGTGTCGGAGGCCTTCGCGGCCACCAGCGCCTGGGCCGTGCGCTCGCGCAGCGCCGGATCCAGATCGCGCGTGCGGTCGCCGGTGAGGCGCGCGAGCTGGGCGGCGGCGAAGGGCGCGCCATCCACCTTGCGCAGATCCAGGGACAGGAGCAGCTCCAGCCACGCCTCCGCCGTCTCCACGTCCACGACCTTGTGGCTGCTGCCGTACAGCGGCACGCGCGCGCCCAGCCGGCCCAGGGCCCACGCCCACGGGCCGCCGGAGCGGGACTCGGCCTTCAGCCGCGCGGCGATCCACCGGCCCACCTCCGCCTTGTCGCCCGGCGCCAGGTGCTCCAGCGAGGCGGCGGTGCGGATCATCTCGTCCAACCCTTCCGGTTGGATGCCCTTCACCTTGCCGCCCTGCGTGGGCGCGTCCGGCGGCACGCGCCGGGCCAGGTGCGGCTGGAGGTAGCCGTACAGCTTCTGCTGCTGCGCTTCGGAGAGGCCTCCGGCGATGCGGCGCCACATCACCCAGAACTCCGTCCACACCGACTTGTCCGTGTGGTGCTGCACCAGCGCGTCGAAGAGGGTGAAGGTCTGCTCCGCGCGCCAGCTGTCCAGCGGGTAGCCGAAGCCGGGGCGCAGGCTGAAGCCGGTGAGGCTGTAGAAGACGCGCTCGTGGTCATCCGTGCGGCGGCGCTTGCTCGCGCCCGCGTAGAGCGTGCTCCACAGCTCGCGCAGCACGGGCACGCGCCACGTCTCGCGAGGGCCCAGCACCTTCTCCAGCGTGCGCGACAGCTGCTTCACGTCCTTGGGGCCCAGGGGCAGCGGCTTGTTGCCGTAGACGCGCTCCACGTTGTCCTTCGCCTCGGCGAAGCGCGCGGGCATGGACTCGGTGACGGTCAGCTCGTGCGAGCCCCCGGTGCCGCGCAGCTCGAACTCCAGGCGCCAGCGCTCGTCCGCGACGTCCGACACGCAGTACAGCTCCAGCGTGCCAATCTCCGTGAGCGCGGCCTGCAGGTGCACCGGCACGTCGCTGACCTTGCCGGACGCGCCCTTGAGCAGCGTGTGGATGGGCGGCAGCGGCTTCAGGTCCTCCGCCAGCGGCACCAGGTCCCCCGGCTTGTCGATGCGGTCGCTCGTCGTGGAGTAGAGCGCGAACTGCACCGGCCGGCCCAGGGTGAGCGTGAAGGGGCGCTCGCCCAGGTCCACCTTCTGACCCTCCTCGAAGCCGCGAGGAATCAGGCACAGCGTGGGCTGCTCCGCGCTGTCCGGGCCGCGCTGCAGACCCACGTAGTACGCGCGCGCCGCGCCACCGCCGATGCGCAGGCCGTGACCGCGCCGCACCAGCCCGTAGTACGCCGCGCCCCGAGCCACCGCGAGCTCCAGCGACTCGTGCTTGAGCAGCGGGATGCGCGGCGCCTGCGGCCACCACGCGGACAGCGCGTCCACCAGCCGCGCCGAAATCTGCGGCGAGTTGAAGACGCCGCCGTTGAGCAGGATGGCGTCCGGGCGGGGCAGGGCGCCTTCGTGCGACGGCGTCTCGCCCAGTGCCGTGAAGCCCGCCGCCGCGTGCTGCGCGAGGAATGCCGCCAGGTGCCGCGTGACGGCCGGGTCCTGCACGTACGGCAGGCCCAGCTCCTGGAGCGCCATGCGCGCCGCGCGCCGGGGCCGGTCCACAGGTGAGGACAGGGGGAAGAAGCCGTCCAGCACCAGCGCGTGCGCCTCGTCGCGGCCCAGCTCCGTGGACAGCGTGCCGCCCAAGAGCCGGCTGCCCTCGCCGATGAGCGACACCCCGTACTTCTCCGGCGGTGTTCGCCCCAGCAGCTCCTCCTTCGCGGTGCGCGCGGCCTGGATGGCCTGTGTCCACTGCGTGGCGGACAGGCGCCGGCCGTTCTGGGTGAGCTTCTCCTCCATGCGCCGGGCGAGCGCCGCGTCCATGTTGTCGCCGCCCAGCATCAGGTGGTCGCCCACCGCCAGCCGCCGCAGCATGGGCCCTTCCGGCGACACGCCCGCGTGCACCAGCGTGAAGTCCGTGGTGCCGCCGCCCACGTCCACCACCAGCACCAGCCGCACCTGGGACAGCGTCTGCTCCAGGTCCGAGCGGTGGCGCGCGGTGTAGTCGTAGAAGGCCGCCTGCGGCTCCTCCAGCAGCGTGAACTTCTCCAGCCCCGCCTTGCGCGCCGCGCTCACCGTGAGGGCGCGCGCCGCCTCGTCGAACGAAGCGGGGACGGTGATGACCACCTCCTGCTTCGCCAGGGGCTCGTCCGGGTGCGCGAAGTCCCACGCCCGGGCCATGTGCGTGAGCAGCAGGGCGGACGCGTCCACCGGGGACAGCTTCTGCACGTCCGCGGGCGCGCCCCACGGGAGGATGGGCGCGGAGCGGTCCACGCCCGGGTGACACAGCCAGCTCTTCGCGGACGACACGAGCCGGCCGGACACGCGCGCACCCTGCCAGCGGGCCAGCTCGCCCACGACATACGGGCCACCGTCATCGCCCCAGGGCAGGCGCAGCACCTCCGGGGCCAGCTCGTGGCCGGCGGGGACGTAGACGGTGGACGGCAGGAGGGCGCGGGGGGCCACCTCGCCCTGGCGGACGAGCTGGGGCAGGGGGAAGTCCTCGACGGGCGCCCCCGAGCCTTTGCCTGGATCCACGGATGCCACCGCGCAATGGGTGGTGCCCAGGTCGATGCCGACGATTCGCATACGCCTCCGGTGTGCGGGGCCCCTTCTACTCCTTCATGCGCACGTTGAGCTCCAGCTTCCAGCGCCCGGATCCGTTCTTCTCCAGGCACCGCAGCTCCAGCGTGCCCACCTCCGTCACCGCCGCCTGGAGGTTCACCGGCGTCAGGTCGCCAAAGGGCGTGGGCTGTCCGGGCAGCGTCGTCTCGAGGGGCGCCACCTCCTCCAGCCCCCCGGACGCCAGCTCCGACTCCACGTCCTCCACCATCTCGCCCACGCGGTCATCGCGCCGCACGGACGACGCGAAGAAGCGGAAGCTGGTGGGCTCGCCGGTGACGAGTCCGAACTCCTGCGGAGGCACGTCCGCCTGCGTCCCTTCCTCCATCCCGAAGGGCGCCACGCACAGCGCCTTCACCGGCGGCTCCATGCCCGGCACCGCCGGCATCGCCGTCTCCACGCCCACGTAGTAGGCGCGCGCAGTGCCGCCGCGGATGCGCAGGCCGTGCCCCTGACGCACCCAGCCGTAGTACGCCGCGCCGCGGGCCACCGCGAGGTCCAGGTCCGCTCCCTCCAGCTCCTTCGCCGGGGGCGCCCCTTCCGCGGCGAGCCACTGGTTGAGGACCTCCATCACGCGGCCCTTCAGCGGTCCGGCCTTGAAGACGCCGCCGTTGAAGAGCACCGCGGTGGGGTGCAGGAAGGCCTTGCCCGCCACGTCCACCGGCGAGTCCGAGCTGGCCGCCAGCGCCTGCGCCTGCCGGGTGAGGAAGGCCGCCAGATGCTTCGTCACGGCCGGATCCTGCGCGTACGGCAGTGCCATCTGAGCCAGGCCCGTGCGGCGCGCGGTGCGCGGAAGGTCCGCCACCTCCGTCACCGGGAAGAAGCCGTCCGTGAGGACGCGGTCCAGCTCCTCGCGCGTCAGCTCCGTGCGCAGCGTGCCGCCGATGAGCGACGAGCCCCGGCCCGGAATGGCGATGGGCACCTTGTCCACGGAAGCGTCCGCGTACAGCGTCTCCTTCGCCTGCCGGCACCCATAGGTGAGGCCGTTGAACTGCCACGCGTCCAGCTTGCGCCCGTCCGCCGCCATCCGCTGGTTGAGCGTGTGCGCCAGGGCGAGGTCCATGTTGTCGCCGCCCAGGAGGATGTGGTCGCCCACCGCCACGCGCAGCAGCTCCAGGTCGCCCTCGCGGTCCTTCACGGTGATGACGGAGAAGTCGGAAGTGCCGCCGCCCACGTCCACCACGAGGATGACTTCCCCGGGCTGCACCTGCCTGCGGAAGTTCTCCCCCATCGCCTCCAGCCACGCGTACAGCGCGGCCTGGGGCTCCTCGAGCAGGGTGATGTGCTCGAGGCCCGCCGCCTTCGCGGCCTCCAGCGTCAGGTCGCGCGCCGCCGCGTCGAAGGATGCCGGGACGGTGACGATGACCTCCTGCTTCGACAGCGCGTTGCCGGACTCCTCCTGCGCGCGGGCGAAGGTCTGGTCCCACGCCTCCTTCAGGTGGCGCAGGTAGCGCGCGGACGCATCCAGCGGCGACACGCGCTGCACCTCCGGCGGCGCCTGCCAGGGCAACAGCGCCGAGCGCCGGTCCACGCCCGGATGCGACAGCCAGCTCTTCGCGGACGACACCAGCCGCGTGGGCACCTTCGCCCCGTGTGAGCGGGCGAAGTCACCCACGATGACGCCCGGCTCCGGGCTCCACGGCAGCGCGAGGCTGCCCTCCGGGAACTCCTGCGCGCTGGGGAGGTAGAGGAAGGAGGGAAGCAGCGGGCGCGCTTCCACGGTGCCGGGCGCCGTCACCTGCGGCACGGGCAGCATGGACTGCGAAGGGCCGCGCGGCTTGCCGTCCTCGAGGTTGAAGTAGGACACCGCGGAGTGCGTGGTGCCCAGGTCGATGCCGATTGCGTATCGGGCCATATCGGTCAGGAACCCCGGGAAGGGGCCTTGTGGTTCCTCGAAGGGAAGGGGACTTCGGAGGATGCGCCGCCTGCTCCTCAGGCGGGCATCAGGCCAGCTCGACTTCCGCCGGCGCCAGCACGCGCGGCTCCATGGCGGGGCTGACCGTCGGGAACTTCACCTCCGTGGTCACCCAGCCGTGGTGCCGGAGCGTGCCGCCATAAGGAGGTTCACCGGCGACGTTGCCGGTGAGCCGGATGCGCTGCGCGTCGAAGCCCGGCGGCACCGTCACCTTGTCGCCCTCGCCCTGCGGCAGCACCGGCTGGAGCGTCAGGTACTGGTGCACCACCTTGCGGCAGCCCTCGTGGACGATGCGGGCCGCCGCGCCCACGTCCGCGTCCGGGAAGGCCGCGACGTTCTCCTGCACGAAGTCCAGGAAGCGGCCCTCGCGCTGGAGCATGGCCAGGAGCGACAGGGCGCTGGCGTGCTCGCGCTC
>NZ_RAWR01000265.1:0-12492 GCF_003986945.1 Corallococcus sp. AB018
GCTGGAGCCGCGACACCCGCGACTGGACGCCCGCGGGCCCCGTGCGCCTCAACCCCTCACCGGAAGTGCAGGAGCTGAAGCACATCGGCTGAACCCTCTCACGCGACAACTACCTTGACGCTCACCGCGTCCGTTTCGGCCGGAGCACACGCACTCGCGGCCGTTTGCTCCCCGCCATGGCGATTCATGCTCGCACAGCAGCGCTTATGCATACTTTGGATGCATCAGAATCGTTAATTTTTTCTCATCCCCTCAGCCCTTGCCGCCGTCGTGGAAGTTCAGCAGGTCGACGGCGGCGGAGAGGCGCTCGCGGTCCTTGAGGAACTCCGCGTCCTTCTGGAGTTGTTTGTACTGGCTCGTGGTGACCTTGGGCATGTCGCCGTCGATGCGCTGCTGGAAGATGGGCTCCGTGGGGCGGTCCTTGTGGAAGAAGGTCTGGTCCACGGACTCGGCGCGGTGGGTGCCGGGACGGACGTTGAAGCGCGTGTCCACGAGGATGTCCGGGTTGCCGGAAATGGCCTTGTCCGCGGGAATCATCGCCGTGTTGGCGCCGTGGGAGGCCGAGGCCAGGTTCTGCGCCGACTGCGTCTTCTTGCCGCCTTCGCCATGGCCCATGCCGTGGAGGATTTCGTAGGGGGTGTCCCTGTCGGCGGTGCCAAGCCCCTGCTGGTACTTCGTGGAGCTGGGCTCGCCCCCGGTCATGCCCTTGAAGACATTGGTGTGCTCGCCCTTGTCGCGGTCCGGCACCGCGGTGAGGACCTGCTGGGGCCCGAGCCCTCGCCGCTCCACGGGGCCTTCGTAGAAGAGGCCCTTCTTGTCCTTCGCCTGACTGCCGACGTGGGACAGCAGGTTGAGTCCGTCTTGCGGTGTGTCCTGCGTGGTGCGCAGGGACGACATGTCGCCGGTGCGGGCGGAGTGGGTGTCCTGCAGGCCCACCGCGTTCTGTTGCTTGTACAACTCAGCGGCCGTGGGGGGCGTTTCGCCCGTGGCCGCGGCCCGCCTGGGCCGCTTCGACGTGCCCGCGTCGAACGTATCCGCATCATCCCGGGGGCGCTTCGTCGAGGAGGAAGCAGAGGTCTGCGTCTGGGGCGGAGGCGACGGACTGCGCGTCGGCGTCACACTGCCCCCGGAGCCACTGGGACTGGGACTCCGGCTGGAGAAGGAAGTCGACCGCAGTTTGCTGGGCATGGGGGCTCCATCAACAGACAGGGGAAGCGTCATGCCGACTGTGGCTGTCGTGACCCACGCAATGCAAGTCCATGACTCCCCTTGCGTTGGCCAACGACAAACATCCAATCGCGATGGTTTCCATTTCAGGGCCGTCAGGGAGCGGGCGCCGCGGACTCGTTCACGAACACGTCGTGGAAGTACGCGTTCGCATACCCCAGGGGCGCCGGGGTGCCGCTGGCGCAGGTGGGCAGGTCATGGGTCACCACCAGGGCCTTGCTCGAGCTGCCGGGCGCGTGCGTGTCCGTCACGGTGTAGGCCCCGTACACCTCGGGTTGCGTGTCGCGCTGGAACACGAAGCGGTGATTCGCCACGTCCCACTGGAGCCGCAGCGCCGCCTGCTCGCCCTGGTGGACCAGGCCCAGGTCCGCCGTGAAGAGCTGCGCGCGGGTCGAGCACGAGGCGTCCGTGCACCGCTCGACAAGCGCCTCCACCCGCAGCGCCTGGGAGCCGACGGGGTCCGTGGACCGGGAGACCATGCGGATGGAAGCGGTGACGTCGTCCTGCAGGCTCCTTCCCACCGCGCCCCGGGTGTTGAAGAAGTGGCCCGTGAGCTCTGCGGTGCTCTGGGCCGCCGGAGCTCCCGCCGGGGCCGTGCACCCGGTGCTCCTGGCATTGTTCAGGCGCACCTTCGCCGCGATGGCCGTCACCGCGGAGGACTGGGAGAAGCGCAGGCCGTAGCGGCCCGTCCCCGTGTCCGAACGGCTCATCAACCGCAGGCGGGTGAAGGCCAGCTCCCGGAGGGAGTCCAGCCGCGTTCCGGTCTGCTCATCCACCCACCGGGCCGGGTCGATGCCGCGGATCTTCGTCGCGCGTGGAGGGTTGGACTTCATCGGGTTGAAGTTGTCGTAGGGCACCATGGGTTCGACCGCCTGGGCCGTGCCCCCCAGCACCAGTGCAAGCACCGCGCACTTCAGGTTCATCGTGCTCATGGCGATTCCATTTCCTTCACGTTGAAGTAGTGCCGCACGCGGGCGTTGTCGCCCGTGGCCGTGTCGTGTCCTTCGGTCTCCACGGTGATGCCGTTCTCGTAGCCGTCCATGAAGCTCCCCAGGAGTTCCACCCCGGCGAGCCAGTCAATGGCCGTCAACTCGCCCTTCACCCGGCGGAGCACGCCGCTGTTCGCGAAGAAGGTGAGGTGCGCGTCCTTGTCGTCCGCCTCCAGGATGGCGCTGCTCTCAGGCGTGGAGTCGTAGTGGTCGTTCGGGCCGGAGTCCGACTCCCAGATGGCCGACGTCATGTTCACCGCCCCCGAGAAACCGACCGGCAGGTCCGGGAGGAGGCTGTCGGCGCCCGTGTGCACTCGCCAGTTCGGGTAGATGGTCTGGCCCTCGTTGATGTTCAGGAAGGTGTTCAGCTTCGTGAAGCCATTGGCGATCATCAGCACGCGCGGCGAGAACCAGTCAGCGCAGCAGCCGCTCGCTGTCTCCAGGTCGGTGACCTGCTTCACGGCGTACTCGACCCGGTGTTTCTTCATCGGGTTGTACTTCACGACGTCCTTCACCCGCGCCAGCTGCACGGTGACATCCACCATGGCGTGATCCGACAGGCATTGCTGGACGAGGTTTCCCTCGGAGTCCTCGCTGCCGGAGGTGGGATCGAAGTGCGGGTTGACGCTCGCCGTGGTGCCGTTGAGCAACGCGAACGCGGGGAAGTCCAAGGTGTCCTGGGCCGGGAACACCAGGACGTAGTCGAGGCGCTTCTTGGCATCCAGCTCGTTCACCACGTTGTCGGTGCAGACGCTGGACAGCCACGTTCCGCCCGCCATCGAGTTCGGACCGGAGACCACCCGGGCCAGGTCCCGCATCTCGGAGAACTGGGTGTTGGCCTTGTCGAACTCGCTCAGCGTGCTGATGTCCAGGAGGCCAGGGCCCACCATGTCGGCGTACTGGTTGAAGGCGACGTTGGTCTGCACGCCCTTGGGCCCCACGGTGTTCAGGTCCCCCAGCAGGAAGGCGGGGCGGTCCAGGCCGCTCGGCCAGGTGCCCTGGGGAAAGGCGTCATGGACGTCAAAGCCAAAGACGGGATCGGTCAGGGGTCCGCCCTGGCGCACCTGCTGGACGTAGGCCTTGATGTTGGAGAACTGGTTCTCGCGCGCGGTGGTATCGGGCCCCGCCGTGTTTTCTCCCGCGTTGACGTGGGTGCAGAACACGTCGACGAACTCGGCGTAGTCGGTCCCCTTGGCGAGCGTGGGGGTGTCGTGTTCATCGACGAAGACAGGGGCGGTCGCGGCGGGCGTGGCGACGCGCGCCCAGAGCACGCCCTTGGCCTGGGCGCAGTCGCTGCCGGTGCACATACCGAAGGGGAAGTGGTGCACCCCACCCTCGAGGATCTGCCGCGAGGACAGCAACACCAGTCCCGTGCTGAACAGGGACGGCTGGAGGATGTTGTCATTCAGCTCGGTGACGGCCTGCATGGGCGGCAGCAGCGCGCCCGCGCGCAGCGCGTTGACCTTCTCGATGAGCTCGCCGCGCTCATGCGCCATCCAGATTTCGGAGATGCAGGCGACCTCCTTGCGGAAGATCCGCTGGGCGACGGTATCGATTTCCCCCGAGCCGCCATCCTCGACCCAGGCGGTCACATCCGGCATCTGCCCCACGTTCCACATGGTGAAGCTGAGCGGAATCGGTGTCGGGCTCGCGAACTCGAGCGTTTCCCAGTTGCCCGTCAGGGTGCCGCCGGACGACAGGCCCGCGCGGTTGGGGAACCGGCCGCCACCCACCGTCTGCGCGGAGGTCGTCGGAACGGGAATGTGTTCGATGCCGAGTCCCAGCTTGCGCACCGTGGCCAGGAGCGGCTCGCTCGCGCCTCCGACGGGGAGGCCCGGCGCCAGTTTGATCTCGAACTCGATGTGGACGTGGGCCGGGTCCGAGGACGGGCTCGACACCACCACGGAGGTGGCCCAGGCCTCGGTGGGGGTCGCGAGCGCGCTCCAGCCATCCGTGCCGCCGAGGTTCCCCTTGCTCTGGACGGTGGTCGCGAAGCCCTTGACGGTGGAGTAGCTCAACGTGATGCGCCGGTCCTCGTCACGAGGCACGTGCGCGCCGGAGGCCAGCTGGAGGGTTTCGCCGCGCTTCGCATCGAGCCAGACGCTGACGGTGCCCTCCAGGCCCACGAAGTTCCCGCTGGCATTCCTGGGCTTGGGCAGGCGCATGCCAATGAACAGGGATTGCACGTGGCAGGGATTCTGGGGCTTCCCCACGTTGCACTCGTCCGCGGTGTAGCTGGCGTTGTCGGAGACGGAGAGGAACAGGTCTCCGTTGGGCCCCCCGTTCACGTAGTCCTGCAGCGGGAACTTCTTGCCGTCGGCGTACTCCAGGGCGGAAACCATGCCATCCGCCGTGGGCTGGATGCACGGAGTCGCGGGGCTGCAGTGGACCCCCGCGTCCTGCGGGAGAAGCTTCGTGACGTGAGGCGCCGCCAGCGCCCCCGTGGGGATGAGGCTGGCGAGGGCCAACAAGAGTGGAACGCGTTGCATGATGCCTCCGGGTCGAGCACCCGGATTGCACCGCGCATGCCGTGGGGCTCCCCCCTGGGAGGCAGCGAGGACAACGGCAAGGATTGCCGTGGTCGTGCAGGACTTGCATGCGGGCCTTGCCGCCCCCCTCCTGCCCCGGGCCCCGAACGAGGACGCTTCCGGGGGGAGCGTGCCTTGGTACGCGTGTTGCTCTGGGGAGGGCCTGCTCCAAACCAAGGACCCCCGCACCCATGATGAAGCTCCGCACCCTGCTGCTGTTGTTGCCCAGTCTTTTGTGGGGACAGCTCGCGCTCGCCCAGGCACCGGCTGTCACGACCTATTACGAACCCATGGAGGGAGGCGCCATCCGCTATCTCACCATGGCGTCCCCTTCCCTCGGCGGGTCGGGCCCCAGCCACCAGGTGTCGCTCGCGCTGGCGTTGCGCAACAACGAGGCGACGTCCGTCACGTTGACCCAGATCCTGATCGACTTTCCCGGCACGACGGTGCTGACGGGCATGTCCACCAGCCTCGTCGTGCCCGCGAACGCGGTCCGCAACTGGTCGTTCAGCGCCGCCCAGAACATCATCCTGCCGAACCCGGCGCCGAACAGCATCCGCATGCGGCTCTTCTTCACGGGCTATGCGACCCCGGTGACGGAGACGTTCACGCTCGCCGCCTACCAGGCGCCCACGCCGTCCGGCAGCAACCGATTCTGGGGCCGTGTGGGCGACCTGCGCCCCCACGAATACTGGCAGGGCATGGGCGCGGTGCACGGCGCGAGCGTCCAGGGCTGCCAGCTCTTCGCTTATGACGTGGGCGTCTATGGTTGGACGGGCTCCGGCTGGTCCGACGTGCTTCCGGGCACCGACGGTTCGCAGAACGAGCACTACCGGCAGTGGGGCAAGCCCATCTACGCCGTCACCGGGGGCACGGTGACGGACTTCGTCAACACCGACGCGACCAACTTCCCGGTGGGCTCCGTCAACCCGGCGTCGCACGGCGGCGGCAACAGCTTCACCATCGACAACGGCACGTATCTGGTCGGGTACGCCCACATGCAGGCCGGCACGCTCAACCCCAGCCTGCTCACCGTGGGCGCGGTGGTCCATGAGGGCGACTTCCTGGGCCTGCTGGGCAACTCGGGCAGCTCCTCGAAGCCGCACCTCCACATCGGGGCGATCAAGTCGGACGCGTCGTCGACGCTGTGGTCCCCCCAGTGCGGAGGCCCGCTGCGCCCCGTCCCGCTCAACAGCGCGTACGCCATCGACCAGGCGGTGCTGACGCCCTGGTTCGGGTTGGAGCAGCTCGCGCCCTGGTCCCCGATGAACGGCGTGGGCATTCCCAGCGGAGCAGCGCCCAATCACATCAACTCGCTCCTCTGGCCCGCGGCGAGCGCGCCGGTGGTGCTGAACAACTCCGTGGTCAACGACTTCGCGCTGGGCTCCAATGGCCAGCTGTGGACCGTGGGCAGCAGCACGGGCGCGGTCCTCACCACCCACGACCGCCTGAGTGTCCCCTACAACACCGGTGTCTACCTGGACGTGAACCCGGGCGGCAGCGCGAAGGCCATCGCCGTCACCGCCACGATTCCGTATCTGATTGGGATGAACGACTTCGTCTACCGTGGCACCAGCTCGGGGTGGATCCAGACGTCGCAGACGGCGAAGCGCCTCACGGTGGATGAGTCCACCGGCAAGGTCTGGGTCATTGGCCTGGACGACAAGGTCTACTCCTTCAACCCCACCACCCTCGTGTGGAGCGCGCAGACGCCGACTGCTTCGACGGGCAAGGACATCGCGGTCGCGCAGGGCATCCCCTACCTCATCGGCATGGATGACCGCGTCTGGAAGCACAACGGCTCCTCGTTCGTGCAGCTGCCCGCCACCACGACGCTGAAGCGGCTGGCGGTGGACGGCGCCACCGGCAAGCTGTGGGGCATCGGGGCCAATGACGGCCTCTGGTTCTCCACGAACGGCAGCACCTGGGCCGAGCACCCGGGCGGCATCCGCGCTTATGACCTGACCCTGTTCCAGGGCACCCCGTACGTGCGCGGCCTGGACAACGGCGTCTGGAAGAAGGAGGCCTTCGGCTCCTCCCGCGTCAACGTCGTCCAGCCCTGAGCGTCCTGGCACGGCCTTGAGTGGACGGACCGCACCTGCGCGCCTTCGAGGTGCGGTTCGGCGGAGCGGCCGAGGCGGGCATCACCTCCGCCACTGCGGGCTCATTTCCGGGCCCGCACGAAGTCCACGAAGGCCTTGAGCACGGGGGGCAGGTGCCTGCGGCTCGGGTAGTAGAGGAAGAAGCCAGGGTAGGACGGGCACCAGTCCTCCAGCACGCGAACCAGCCGTCGCTGCCGGAGCAGGGATTCCACCTGCGACTCGAAGACATAGGCCAGCCCCAGTCCCGCGAGCGCGGCTTCGAGGATCTCCACCTGGTCGCTCAGCGCCAGCGAGCCTCGCGTCTCCACCTCCAGGGCCTTGCCGTCGCGCTCCAGCTCCCACGCGTAGCGTGAGCCATTGGAGAACCGGAACTGGATGCAGTCATGCGCGGCCAGGTCCATGGGCGTCTTCGGCGGAGGATGCTTCGCGAAGTACGCGGGCGTGGCGACGATGGCCGAACGCAGCCGGGGGCCCAGCGGAATCGCCACCATGTCCGCGGCCACGCGCTCGTGGAAGCGCACGCCCGCGTCGAACCCCTCCTTCACGATGTCCACGAACGCGGCGCCGTCGACGAGCTCCACCTCGATGCCGGGATGTTCCTCCAGGAACGGGCGCAGCACCGGCAGCAGGGCCAACCGGATCGCCACCCGGGCCGCACTGATGCGCAGCTTTCCCACGGGGGCCTCACGGAACGTGTTCAGGTCATCGAGCGCGTCGTCGATGTCCCGGAACGCCGGCCGCAGCCGCTCGGCGAGCCGCTCGCCCGCCGCGGTGAGCGCCACGCTCCGGGTGGTGCGGTGCACCAGCCGCAGGCCCAGCTTCTCCTCCAGCCCCCGCAGGCTGTGGCTCAGCGCGGACGGCGTCACGCCCAGCGCCCCCGCCGCTCGGCGGAAGTTCAGATGCCGGGCGATCTCCAGGAACACCGTCAGCTCACGGACGTCGGCCTGCATGGGGGCTGCCTTTCTACTGTTGAGCCGGATTCAACGGTCTTGTGCTCTGCGTGCGCATTCTCTCATGGACGGTCCAGGTCTATCTCTTCGCTCGTAACCCCTGACGAGGAGCACGCACATGAAGACCTGGCTCATCACTGGCGCATCCCGTGGTTTCGGAGTCCTCATCGCCCAGGCGGCGCTCGACGCGGGAGACCGTGTCATCGCCACCGCGCGCAATCCCCAGAGCATTCCCCTGGCGGCCCACCCGAGGCTGGTGGTCGCGAAGCTGGACGTCACCGACGAGGCCGAGGCCCAGCGCGTCGCGGCGGAGGCGGGCCGCATCGACGTGCTCGTCAACAACGCGGGCTTCGGCCTGCTCGGCGGCGTGGAGGAGTCGAGCGCCGCCGAAATCGAGAAGCTCTACCGCACCAACGTCTTCGGCCTGCTCGCCGTTACCCGCGCGGTGCTGCCCGTGATGCGGCAGCAGCGCTCCGGACACGTCATCAACCTGTCCTCCATTGGCGGCTACCGCTCGTCCGCGGGCTGGGGCGTGTACTGCTCCACGAAGTTCGCCGTGGAGGGCCTGAGCGAGGCGCTCCACGATGAACTGGCCCCGCTGGGCATCCACGTCACGGTGGTGGAGCCCGGCTACTTCCGCACCGACTTCCTGGACGCGGCGTCACTCACCCGGGCGGAGCGGATCATCCCCGACTACGCGCAGACGTCCGGCGCGATGCGGTCTCGCGCGGTCGAGCTCAACCACCAGCAGCCGGGCGACCCGGCAAAGCTCGCGACCGCGATGATGGAGCTGGTGAAGCTGGAGCAGCCTCCGCTGCGGCTGGCCCTGGGCAGCGACACGGTGAAGGCCCTGGAGGAGAAGAACGCCTTCGTGGCCCGCGAGCTGGAGGCCCACCGCGCCCTCTCGCTCTCCACGGATTTCAGCTGAGCCTGGTGTCTGACACTCACCGCTCTGCTCAAGCCTGCTGAGCGAGGGGAACGCGTTTCAGGTGCCGTTCAATGCGTTGGCGCTCTGAGTCCTGCAGCAGGAGGTGTTTGGCTTCCTGCTGCCAGACGGTGCGGATCAGCTCGACCGCCTGGGTGACCCAGGTGGTCACCTCGGCGAAGGTACGGTTGCTCACCTCGGCGAAGGCCTTGAATGAGTCAAGACGAACGTCTTCGAACTGACGTGAGCCTCCGATGCTCAGCGCCAGGTCATCGCTGATGGACTCGGGCGCGAAGAGCACGGATGAAATCAGGTCGTAGGCGGGAGACAGCCTGGGATGACGTCCATCCTTATAAAGCAATGACCAGTTCTTCAAATGCGCATCCGTGTTGCCGCTCAGCACACAGAAGACCAGCCGCTCGCAGAACGCGCGGACGTCATCTGGCGAGAGGTAGGCGAGCAGGGCCGCGAGGTATTCATAGCGCCCGCCATATTGAGAATCGCCGGGAGGTTTGTCGAAGACCTGGGCCATGTCCTCCATGTGGATGCGCTGTCCCGTGGACGTCCGGTCGAAGCGCTCGATGAGAAAGACGGAACCGTCGCCCGTGGGGATGTTCTGGGGCAGGTCCGCGAACTCAGAGACCTGCGCCATCCGGAAGGTGGGCACCTCTATCTTCGAAAGCCCTGCCCAGGTCATGGTCGAGTGCTCGATCCGGGGAAGGTCCTTGAAGCTGGGGTCATGGAACTTGGCGATCCATGCACCTGCTTTCTCACCCTGGACGGGGACGGTCAGCCCCCGCTCTCCCTCGCGGACCGAGAGCTTCCACTGTGCTCCGGCCAGGGAGAAGCGCAGCTTCGCCGCGCTGGGCGGCTCGATTCGCGCACGCGGGACAGGCTGAGTCGACAACCGTGGCTGGCCGGGAATCAGGACGATCGCGCCAGGCAGCTCCGCGCCCAGGTACTCCAGAAGTTCAAACTCATCATCCGTGTCCACCCCCAGCTCCCGTGCAAGGGCGCGGCGCAGCGGCCCCTGGGGAAGCAGGTGGGAGAACCAGATGGGGACGTGCCCCGTGGTGGGGATGTCGTAAGGCTTGCGGTCCTCGAATAACTGTCCCAGGACCGGGCGCGCTGGGGCCTGGAGCCAGGCCGCGTCGAAGGAGAAGCGGTACTCCCATTCCTCCAGATGTTCGATCAGCCCGACGCGCGTATCCCCGATCCATACCTCCAGAGCCCTCACGGAGACGTCACCTGTGCGTCAACCCGGCGGAGCAACTCTGCGATGGGCGGACGGTCACCATCGTCCGAGGCAATGCGCTCCGAGAAAAATTGGTTGAGCCACTCGTCCAGGATGTCGTTCCGGCGATCAATGAGAGTGTGGGGGCTTTCCAAATCCAGTGACTTCACGGCGTGCTCATCCAGCGCATGGCTTCGCAGGACCTCCACCGACGCACTCTTGAAGGCGTGAAATTTCTCTTCATTCGGAAGCAAATAGCGTTCAACGACATATTGCGCGCCCGGATAAATAGGGATGAAGACCTGCTCCAAATCACGCTCATCAAGCCATGTGCGGATTTCATCCAACCGGAAGCGCTCTCCACTCTCCGGGTCACGCGGCCCCAAGTGCAGCAGGGCTAACGCGCACAAGCGCATCTCCACGCTTCCGACACTCCAAGGAGTCGATGACAAGGCAAAGCCCAGGTTGAACACCAAGGGAAGCCTTTCCAGCAGCCGATCCACCGAATCAAATTCGCTTTCGTCAATGTCCGACTGGAGCTTTTGGATGTTTTCAAGAGCGGCCTCCGCATGGACCTTGGACAGTGCGCCTCGCCACACCCAGCGGGACAGGAGGGTCCGGGTGCGCGGGTGGGGGCGTGGGTGCAGATGGAAGAAGCGCGTCAGCACGATGAGGGACAAGGGGTATGGGAGCAGCCGACGGTGAGGGATGCCCACGTCGTCCGCCAGGAACCCAATGGCATGTCTCAGCGCCGTTTCGGTCCGCTCCACGGCCTCCGGATGGACGCTGTCCACCGCCCCTCCTCTCCGGATGAAGTTCTGGCGCAGGTCGATCCCCTCCACCGCCTTCAGGCAGTGGATGAACAGGTCCGTGGTTATCTTTCCAAAGCCAGTCTCCGCCTGAAGGCGGTTGCAAGCGCTTTCGATGGGACGCGGCTTCTGCCCACCAAAAAGCGCCTCGAAGACCTCGCTCTCCCGCATGGGCACACCCGAGGTGTTGACCCGCGTGAAGATGAGTCGCATGACCTCCTGGGAGGTGCTTTCGACGATGTACGAGGGGACCTGGTACTCGCGTAGCGCCTTCCCCAGGGCGATGGCCCCCTGGACGAGGTCAGGACGCGTGCTCCGAAAGGGCCATTCGTTGAGCCAGGTGAGGAGCTTGAACGAATCTGCTACGACGTTGACCGGAATCCAGTGGGGCGGTGGTTCGGCGGCCCGAAGGTGCACGAACTGCTCCGCCTCCAGGTCGAACCAGACGGAATGAATGTCCCCGCGTGGGTGGCGATCTGGATGCAGCATCGCGGCCGCCAGGGCCGTCAGGCGCTGCTGTCCATCCACCACGAAGTAAGCATCCGTCATTCGCGGCGCATCAATGCGCAACGGCCCGAAATGCAGGGACGCCGGTTCCGCCGGTCCCTTGAAGAGAAGCAGGTCCCCGACGGGAAAGCCCCGGTAGACGCTGTCGAAGAGGTCCAGCACGTGCGTGGCGCGCCACTTGAGCGGGCGCTGAAAGTCGGGGACCCGGATCCGCCCGTCCTGCACGTGCTGTAGCAGCGTGTCCACCATGAAGGCGCGGGCCTCGGGTCGACGCTCCAGTCGGGTCTTTTCCATCGTGTGGATTGCTTACCCACGTCCGACCCACCGCGCAAGGAACGCCCCGCTCCCAGCGCCAGCACCGCGCGAGCCGCTGGCACGGGATGGAACTGCCCCTCTGGCAGCACATCGACAGTGAGTTGCCCGCCGTGCGGCGACCTCGGCCGTGACGCTTACCGCGAGACCGACCGGGCTGGTGTTGCCTTGCTCAAAGGGATGGGCCCTCGCGAGGACGCCACTGACGCCAGCAACTCCGGCCCGGGCCAGGCATGGCTCGGCCGTCCTTCCGCCAGGAAGTCCACCGCGGGCGACAGCACCTCCGGAGCATAAAGGATGCGGAAGTGCCCCAGGCCTTCCGTGCGCGTGAGCTTCGCGCCCGGCCACGCGCGCGCCACCGCTTCGCCTGCGTTCAGCGGCACCTCGCGGTCCCCCACGTCGTGGAAGATGCGCAGCGGCACGTCCAGCCCTGGCGCGAAGGCTGGCAGCGCCAGGTCCGCCAGCCGCATGTCGAAACGCTCCTCGATTCGCGCCGCCATCCGCCGCCACATGGCCTCCGACAGGCCCACCGTGTCCGCGAAGGCCCGGATGCCCGCCAGCGGATCCGCGGGCGGCGAGATGAAGACCGCGCGCTCCACCTTCATCCCGTCCCGGAGCGCCACCGCCGTGGCCGCCGCGCCGAACGAGTGCGCCACCACCGCGTAGGGCCCGCCCGTCGCCTGCCCCACCGCCGCCACCATTCCCGCCAGCTCCGGCAGCGAGCTGGTGCGCCCGGAGGACGCCCCGTGCCCCGGCGCGTCGTACGTCACCACCGAGAACCCCGCGTCCACCAGGGGCTGCACGAAGGCCGTGAGCTGCCCGCCGTAGCCACTCCAACCGTGCACCAGCAGCACCCGGGGACCCTCGCCCCAGCTCCACACCGCCACCTTCTCGCCCTCCACCCTCAAC